>NZ_JBNMHC010000139.1:0-5503 GCF_050872565.1 Butyricicoccus sp.
ACTGCGCACATGATCTCGATTGGACTTTTTGCGCCGTTCCTTTTTCTTTTTTCGGGCAGCAAGCATCTGTCCTTCCGTCAACACAGCGGTTTTGAGAGAAGGATATTCCATACCGGCAGACAAGCTGCCCTCTAAAATACTGACGCCGCCCTGCCGCGGCAGGCGATCCGTCACCCGTGCATCGATGCCGTGTTCCTGCAAAATGTCCTTCATCGTTGTACGGCGCATATCGCCGGAACATAGGACAATAACCCGATAGTTTCTGTCCTGATACGCCCGAATATCCGAAGCCGCCGCTTCTGTGTTGCCGGAATACGGCGACAGCTGCTTGGCGGTGATTTCTGTGACCTGTTTCGGCGGACATTCCGGCATAGAGCTTAAAAATGTCTCCAAATACAGCACGCTGTTTGCTTCCAATCGCTGCATGACTTCTTCCAAGCTGTGCTGATAAATGGCATGTTTGCCAAAAATCTGTCCGCGCTCCAGCAGTGCCTCGACATCTTCTTTCATGCGCAGCGTGAACACGCGGGCAGCCTCGCGCACGGCGCGGAAATCATCGAAACAGACCAGCGCCTCTTCCGGAATGTACTCGACGGCGGAGGTCAATCGGGGATAAATCAGCGGCAGATACTTATCTGCTGCCGGAAAAATGCCATCGTTATTGAGGCGTTCTATATCGCGGCGCAAATTGCGATCCAGATCCGGGTGCTTATTGGTGCGCGAGAGCACGATACCGGTCAGCTTGTTCACCAGACCCTTGATGCCATCCGGCGCAAGCGTCGGCAGAACCTCCATATTCGGCACGCACAGCAGCTTTTCCAATGAGCGCGTGCGCCGCTGGGAACCGATGTCAAAATAAGACATGGTGTCCACTTCCGTATCAAAAAATTCAATGCGCACCGGATAATCCTCGCCCGGCACAAAAATATCCAGAATACCGCCGCGGACAGAGAATTGACCCTCGCCTTCTACCTGCATACACCGCCGGTATCCAGCCAAAATCAGCTTCTGTGTCAGCTCATCAATGGTATATTCTCCGTTAAAATCAATGGAAAACATGGCTTCCTGCATTTTTTCCGGCGGCATCGTCGCCATCAGCAGCGCAGGAATCGTGGTAACAATAGTCTTTTTTCCGAGCCGTAAATCGCGCAGAGCAGAAATACGCTTGTGTTCATACTCGCGGGAGGACGATTCGATATTGTGAAATACAAATTCACGTGCCGGAAGAATCTCTACCGGACGCTCCGAAAAGGCTTCCAAGTCACGCGCCATGCGGCTGCACGCCAAATCATCCGCGCAGATAACAACCGCCTGTTTGTGCAGCTGTCCTGCCAGAGCTGCCGCCAAATTGGCTTTGTGAATCGGTGCGAGTCCCGTCACCTCAACCGGTGATTTGCCCGCCTTCAGCCCTTCTGCAATGCTGTCATATTCTGTTAAGTCAGCAATCAGCTGTGTGATACGTTCCATAGGGAAAATAACTCCTTATTCCGGTTTTGGATAATACATGCCGAAAAGGCCGCATACAGACGTATGCGGCTTATTTCGATGAAATTTTAGTGAGAAAGTAAGAACTGCTTCCTTACTTCTTCTTCGGGATATAGTCGTCCGGGTTCAGGCCCTTGCGGGTGTAGTAATCGGTCAGAGCTGCCTGAATCGCCTCTTCAGCCAGAACAGAGCAGTGCATCTTTACCGGCGGCAGACCGTCCAGAGCCTCTGCCACTGCCTTATTGGTCAGCTTGAGTGCTTCTTCAATGGTCTTGCCCTTTACCATCTCGGTTGCCATCGAGCTGGTAGCAACAGCTGCGCCGCAGCCGAAGGTCTTGAACTTGATGTCCTCGATGACGCCCTCATCGTTGATCTTCATATACATCTTCATGATGTCGCCGCACTTGGCATTGCCTACTTCGCCGACAGCATTGGCATCTTCAATCACGCCGACATTGCGCGGATTGGCAAAATGATCCATTACCTTTTCGCTGTAATCCATAGTGATAAACTCCTTTTATTGCAATACAATTCCTAAATATAGTTCTTACTTGTTGTCAAACATCTGCAGCATCGGCTGACCGTTAATCATCTCATCCCATACCGGAGACATGTCGCGCAGAGTCTTGACAACATAGGTGATCTTCTCAATCAAGTAATCGACATCCTCCTCGGTGTTCTGCTCACTCAGCGTAACGCGCAGAGAACCGTGTGCGATTTCGTGCGGCAGACCGATAGCCATCAGAACATGAGACGGATCGAGAGAACCGGTCGAGCAAGCGGAGCCGGTCGAGCAAGCGATGCCTGCCAGATCCAGACGCAGAACCAGAGACTCGCCCTCGATGCACTCAATGACAAAGCTTGCGGTGCCCGGCAGACGGTTTACCGGATCGCCAGTCAGATGGGTGTACGGAATCTTGAGCACGCCTTCAATCAGACGGTCGCGCAGACCCTTGACATATGCCATGTTCTTTTCCAGATTCTCATCGGCATAGCGAACGGCTTCGCCGAGACCTACGATACCGGCAACATTTTCGGTGCCGCTGCGCAGGCCGCGCTCCTGTCCGCCGCCATGAATCAGCGGCTCCAGCTTAATGCCCTTGCGGCAGTACAGCGCGCCGGTTCCCTTCGGTGCGTGCAGCTTATGACCGGACAGAGACAGCATATCAATGCCCATAGCCTTTACGTCGATGCGCATATGGCCGACAGCCTGTACGGCATCGGTGTGGAACAGGACACCGTGCTTGTGGCAGATGTCGGAAATTGCCTTCAGATCCTGAATGGTGCCGATTTCGTTGTTTGCTGCCATAATAGATACCAGAGCGGTGTCCTCTGTGATAGCATTTTCCAGCTCATCCAGCTTGATATGACCCTGCTCATCTACGCCGACAAAGGTCACATCATAGCCGATCTTCTGCATAAACTCGCAGGTGTACAGAACAGCGTGGTGCTCGATGGTGCTGGTGATAATATGACGCTTATTCTTCGGCAGCTTGCCAGAGAAGAACAGACCCTTGATTGCCAGGTTATCTGCTTCAGAACCGCCGGAAGTAAAGTAAATCTCGTTCGGGTCACAGTTAAAGAACTTTGCCAGATGGCCGCGTGCTTCATCCATCGCCTTTTTCTCATCACGACCCAGCTTGTACAGGCTGGACGGGTTGCCATAGCCCGTGGTCAGGTACGGCAGCATCGCGTTATATACGTTCTTGGAAATTGGTGTGGTAGCCGCGTTATCCGAATAAACAACACGTTCCATATTTCATATCCTCCTAAAGATATAGGTTTTTATTCTCAATGCAGGCAGTGTCTGCCTGTGATAACTAATATACACGAAATTGGTGTTTATTTCAATACCCCAGTAAAATAATCGGAAATTTTCCCATAATTTTTTACCTGCTTTGCAACACAACAGGTTTATTTTACTATTTCCAGATTTAGAATACAATATCAATTCTCCATTAAATCGCAAGAAAAATTCGAGCGCGTTTGACAGAAGCCCTGCCCCGTGATACACTGATGGCACGAAATCCAATGCTATGTATGGTCATGAAAAGGACAGATTGCTATGAATCACGCTGACTATCACGAACAAAAACTGCGCGCTGCGATCCATCGCCGCACAGACGCAGAGCCGGGTTCTGTCAACAACCGCATTCCGCCGGAGTTTGTCTCTTGCAGCGAGGACGGCACGCGCTGCCGCGTGCGCTATCGTCTCAAGCCGGAAATGCGCAACCCGATGGGCTGGCTGCACGGCGGTGTGACCAGTGCCATGATGGACATGAGCATGGGTCTGCTCGTCTATTATAACGCCGATTTTCATCTGTGCCCCACCGCTTCGATGACCGTCAATTATCTGCGTCCGGGACGCATCGGCGGCAGCCTTGTCGTTGATTCCGAGATCACGTTCCGCGGCCGCAAAATCTTCCACGCCAGTGCCCGCGCTTGGATGGAGGACACGCCGGACAAGCTCGTGTGCACCGCCACAGCCAGCTATATGGTCACACCGAAGGCGGACGCCGCGCACGAGGAGAACAAACGACTGCGCGAGCAGGCAGCGAAAACCGGTGTTTCCCCTGCGCGCTGAAAAAAATTTCTGTTCTAGCGGTTTTTTCTCATTTTATTCACACAATGTACACATAACTACAGTATACTAAGCATGTAGTCAAGAGTGACTATATAAAAGATTTTTCTTTTATCTCTCTTTTTTACCCCCCTTTAAGTTTTGTACAGGAAAAGCCGGATGCCCCCAACATCCGGCTTTTCTCTTTTTTTATTTTATCAGAATACAAATAGTTATATTTTCACTGTAATTATACAAATAAAAATCACCAGTATGAAACCTGGTGATTTTTTTACTCTTACGCACAGACCAAACTTGTCTCTCCCTCTGGGAGAGATGTCGCGCAGCGACAGAGAGGGCTTTAGGCTCCCTCTTTGAGGGAGCTGTCATTTGCAACGCAAATGACTGAGGGAGTAACCAGTTCGCCCTGACGAATTAGAGCAACTCTGATACGAACTTGTTTGTGTGCTGCTCCTTCCGTCACGGCTTACGCCGCGCCACCTTCCTCAAGGAGGAAGGCTTTAGCCCTCTCAGTCATTTGCTTCGCAAATGCCAGCTCTCCCAGAGGGAGAGCCAAGAAGCCGGTGCGAACTTACTCCTCTTGTCGTGCCAGCATGGTCTGATACAGCTGATTTTTGCGGGCACCGGTTTGTTTTGCCGCCTGCTTGACGGCATCGCGCAGGGTCAGACCAGCTGCTGTCAATTCCTCCGTCAGCGCGATGGCCTGTTCCATCTGATCCGCCGCCCGCTGTTCCGGATGGTCAGATGCGCCCTCAATGACAAGGACGAACTCACCGCGCGGGTCGGTCTCCTGATAATATGCTGCCGCTTCCGGCAGGGTCATTCGCAGGCATTCTTCATGCAGCTTGGTCAACTCGCGGGAAATGCTCACGCGGCGGTCTCCCAGCTGCTGTGCCAGCTCCTGCATCGTTGCACGCAAGCGGTGCGGTGCTTCATAGACAATACAGGTTCGGGTCTCCTGCTTGAGCACGGCGAGCCGTTCTTTTCTCTGCTTGCTGTTTGTCGGCAAAAAGCCCTCAAAGCACCATTTTCCGGACGGCAAGCCGCTCTGTGCCAAGGCACTGACTGCGGCGCAGGCACCCGGCACCGGAATGACAGAGATTCCCGCCTCATGGCACAAATTTGCCAAATCTTCGCCCGGGTCACTGATTGCCGGCATACCGGCGTCTGTGACTAACGCACAGGTCTCACCGGCCAAAATACGCGCAACCAGCTCCGGTCCGCGCTGTTTTTTGTTGTGTTCATGATAGCTGACCAGCGGTTTGCTGATCTCCAAATAATGCAGCAGCTTGCCGCTGACACGGGTATCTTCCGCCGCGACAAAATCCACTTCACCGAGAATCCGAACCGCACGATACGTGAGATCCTCCAGGTTTCCAATCGGTGTTGCCACCAAATAAAGCGTTCCTGCCATTAAAATTCCTCCCTGTGATAGAT
>NZ_JBNMHC010000140.1:0-5491 GCF_050872565.1 Butyricicoccus sp.
ACACTGGAAGATGGCCGAGTGCTCAGAGTCAACCGGCAAAATCGGCACGCCCTTTTCACGCGCCGCCCGCATGACGATCTGTCCGGCGCACACCAGCGTTTCTTTATTGGCAAGCGCAATCGCTTTGCCCGCTTTAATCGCAGCCATCGTCGGCAGGAGACCCACCATGCCGACAACCGCTGTCACAACAACATCGGCTTCCGGCAGAGTTGCAGCTTCAATCAGACCGTCCATGCCGGACACGACGCGAATATCGGTATCTGCGAGCTTGATTTTCAGCTCTTTCGCTTTTTCTTCATTGTACACCGCAACCAAAGTCGGATGCAATGCACGCGCCTGTTCTTCTGCGCGTGTAATATTGGTATTGACCGAAATCGCACACACATGTGCCTCAATGGAATCGAGAATATCAATGGTCTGTGTGCCGATAGAGCCGGTCGAACCGAGAATCACAATATTTTTCATAGCTTATAACCCCAAATTGGAAAACAGATGCAGCAGCAGCTCAACAAGCGGAGCGACAAAGATCACGCTGTCAAAGCGGTCGAGTACGCCGCCATGACCCGGGAAAATCTTGCCGTAGTCCTTGATGCCGCTCTTTCTCTTGACAATGGAGAACGACAAATCACCGATCTGACCGAGCACAGCGCCCAAAATGCCAGCTGCCAGACACAGCGGCACAGACAGCGTCAGCTCTGTCAGCGCACTGACTGCAATACCATAAATGACGGTGAGCACGGCTGCACCGACAACGCCGCCAACTGCGCCCTCTACCGTCTTTTTCGGAGAGATAACCGGTGCCAGCTTGTGCTTGCCGAATGCCATGCCCGCAAACAGCGCACAGGTATCTGAGCCCCAAGCTGCCAGCAGCGGAATCACCAGATGGAAGGCACCGCTCTCCGACATCGTGAACATACGGATCAGGCTCATCAGCAAATACGGGATGAGAATGCCGCCGAAATAGGCACCGGCAAGCTCCTGAAATCCAAATTTCTTATGATGCCGCAGCAGCAGAATAAACAGTACCACGACACCGATATACAGCATCGCACGCATCCAATACACCGGATAACTGTCTCTCGCGCTGGCAAACGACATGCCCAGAGCGAGAACCATGGCAGCGATCTGCAATTCCTTGTTGTCTTTTCCCGCAGTCGCTGCGGTAAATTCCTGTGCCGCGCAGACGGACAGAGCCATCATGAGCAGCTGTGCGACGATCGGCGGAAAGACGAACAGCGCAAGGATGACAACAACTGCACCGGTCACGCCAAATGCAACTCTCGTTTTCATGTTTTATACTCCTCCGAATCGTCTATTTCTTCTGTTAAATTCATCAATGGCAGCATCCATATCCGCCGGTTTAAAGTCCGGCCACAGAACATCGGTAAAGTAATATTCTGCATACGCACTCTGCCACAGCAGGAAATTCGAGGTGCGAATTTCTCCGCTCGGGCGAATGATAAAATCAGGATCCGGCATGTGCGCGGTGTACAGGTGCTGCGAAATCGTGTCTTCGGAAATATCTTCCGGCTTCAGCTTGCCCTCCTGCACTTCCTGTGCAATGGCGCGAACGGCATTTTTGATTTCATCGCGTCCGCCGTAATTGATGCACAGCGTAGCGACGGAAAATTCCGGCCGCTTGCTCGCCTCTGCATTGCATCGTGCTACCAGCTCCTGAATATCCGGCGCGAGCACGGACAAATCACCGATGACCTGCACGGCGATTTCATCCTTTGCCATCGTGTCAATCGCCTCTTGCAGGTATCTGCGGAACAGATTCATCAGCGTATTGACTTCCTCTGCCGGACGCTTCCAGTTCTCTGTGGAGAACGCATATACGGTAAAGTATTTGACGCCAATGTCTTTACAGTACGTTGCGATGGTGCGGAACGTCTCTGCACCGACCTTATGTCCGGCGGTACGCGGCAGACCGCGTTTTTTTGCCCAGCGTCCATTTCCGTCCATAATCACCGCAATGTGCTGCGGCACGGGACGCGCGGACGGCTGCGGCGGCGTGCTGTCATCTTTTTTTAGTATATTGAACAACGCCACGGTACTATGCACCGACCTTTCTTTCTAAATGTGTACGCTTTGTGTTTTTGTGTGAAAGCGCCGATATACGCGACATGGGCGACTGAAGATAGCCGCCCACATGTCCCGTACTTGTTTCTGTTGTTATTTGATTAAACCGACTTCAGCTCTTCCGACTTTGCCGCGGTGGTCTTGTCGATTTCCTTGGTGTACTTGTCGGTCAGCTTTTGCATATCCTTTTCTGCATCTGCCAGTTCGTCCTCGGTGATCTCAGACTTCTTCTTGGCAGCCTTCCACTTGTCGATGGCATCGCGGCGGATATTGCGGATCGCAACCTTGGAAGCTTCGCCTTCCTTGGATACCTGCTTAATCAGCTCCTTACGACGCTCCTCGGTCAGCGGCGGGAAGCTCAGACGAATCAGCTTGCCGTCGTTCTGCGGGTTGATGCCCAGCTCAGAGGTCTGGATTGCCTTGACAATCTCCTTGAGCAGAGAAGCATCCCACGGCTGAATGGTCAGCGTGCGCGGATCCGGAGAGGCAACAGCAGCTACCTGCTGAATCGGGCTTGCTGTGCCGTAGTAATCCACCGTGATCTTGTTGAGCACGCTTGCATTGGCACGGCCTGCGCGAATGCCTGCCAGATTTTCTGCCAGAACGTCCAGAGACTTCTGCATCTTTACTTCATATGGTTTTAAATCGGGTTTCATAGGGTATTTCTCCTCTCCAAATATGCCAAATTTACTGGTTGCTTACCATGGTGCCAACCTGTTCTCCCATGACAGCACGGTAAATGTTTTCCGGCTCCTTCAGTGCGAATACGAGCAGCGGAATGTTGTTGTCCATAGAAAGGGTCGTCGCAGTAGTATCCATGACAGCCAGCTTCTTCTCCAGAACTTCCATATAAGACAGTTTGTCATACTTCTTGGCGTTCGGATTCTTTGCCGGGTCAGAGTCATATACGCCGTCAATGTTCTTTGCCAGCAGGATGATCTCTGCGTTGATTTCAGCAGCACGCAGGGCAGCTGCTGTATCGGTAGAGAAATATGGATTGCCGATGCCGCAGCCAAAAATAACAACGCGGCCCTTTTCCAGATGGCGAGTTGCCTTGTTGCGGATATACGGCTCTGCGATCTGACGCATCTCGATAGCAGTCTGTACGCGCACATCTACACCACGCTGCTCCAGTGCGTCCTGAAGAGCCAGCGAGTTAATCGTCGTAGCCAGCATACCCATATAATCTGCACGGGTGCGCTCCATCTTTCCGCCGCCGTCCTTGACGCCGCGCCAGAAGTTGCCGCCGCCGACAACGATGCCAACTTCCGTGCCAATGTCTACGCACTTCTTGACAACATCGCAAACCGGACCGATGACATCAAAGTTCAGACCAAACTTATTGTCGCCAGCCAGTGCTTCGCCGCTGATTTTGATTAAAACACGCTTATATTTCGGTGTATCCATGTATTGATTCCTCCATGTGCGATCTGTTTGCTTCCATGTACAACACAGGGCGAATCCGCCCTTATGTCCTTATAGTATATCATACATGATTGCTGTGCAGATTGCAAACGGTTTCCAGCAATTTTCTTCCGTTTCGCCATAATTCACATCTCTGTAAAAAATCCCCCGCCAATCCAAGACTGGCAGGGGATAAATTCCGTATCATTCCGCTTCTTTTGGCAGGAACACGCGAATCTCTGTGCCGACGCCGAGCGCGCTGTCCAGCTCTACTCTGCCGTGATGATACTCCACGACATGCTTGACGATGGACAGTCCCAGACCGGTGCCGCCGATCTGTTTGGAATGGCTCTTATCCACGCGATAAAACCGCTCAAAGACGCGCAGGCGCGATTCCTCCGGAATGCCGATGCCGTCATCCTTGACACAGATCTCGATTTCCTTGTCATCCTGCGACAGGCGCAGCCAGACATTTCCGTCCGGATGATTGTATTTGATGGCATTCTCACACAAATTATACACCAGCTCACTGAGCATACCATCTTCGCCCAAAAGCACAGCCGGGCAGGTTTCCAAATGCAGGGAAACCTCTGCTTTTTTTGCAACCGGCTCCAGCGATTCCAGCACCGCTTCGCACAAATCGTCCAGTTCCACCGGCTCCAAGCTCTGTGGTTCTTTTGCCTCTTCCTCAATACGAGAAAGGCGGATAATATCCTCAATCAGCGCAATCAGTCGCAAGGCTTCTTTGTGAATGCTGCCGGAGAACTTGCGAATGTCATCCATGCTGGCAACCATACCGTTTTCCATCATCTCTGCATAGCCTGAGATAGACGTCAGCGGCGTTTTGAGCTCATGCGAGACATTGGCGGAAAACTCCTGTCGGCTGCGCTCTGCCATGCGCTGCTGGGTCTCATCCAGCACGATGACGACGGCGCCATCTACTTTGCCCAACCGCAGCATCGGGCTGGCATAAATGTGATAGACGCGCCCGTGCATGGTGAAATCATCATTGAGGCTCTCGCCGGACAGCGCTGTCGTCACACAGTCGTGCAGCTCTTGGGTGCGATTGACAATGAGATAGTTTTTGCCGATAAACTCACTCGGTTCTGCCACGCGCCCCGCCAGCATATGAATCGCACTCGGGTTGACCGATACAACATTTTTATCCTTGGAGATGAGCAGCAGACCTTCGCGCATATTGTTGGTGATAATTCCCAAGATCTCGCGTTCCTGCTCCAAAATCTCTTTTTGTGTATGAATTTCCTGATCCTGTGCCTGAATGTGCGAGAAAAACGGCTTTAACTCTGCATAGGATTCGGTATTCACGCCCGCCTGATCCAGTGCATGAACCGCGCGCTCCACCGGTTTCATCATCCACTGCGCCAGCCAGCGGGACAGCAGCAGTGCCATGCCGAACAAAATAATCATGACCACACCGATGCCCGGAATGGACGCCAGCACCATACTGCGGATGCTGGAATACTGCTGTGCCAAGCGCAGCACATTGCCGTCAGACAGCCGCAGGGCATAGTAATACGTCGAAGAATCTGTGGTAGACGAATCTCGAATATCTTCTCCGTAACCTGCTTGAATGGCTTTCTGAATTTCCGGACGATCCAAGTGATTTTCCATTTTGGATGCCTCTGCATCCGAATCGTACAGAACCGTGCCGTCCGCTGTAATAAAGGTCACGCGCACGACCTTTGGCAGTCCCTGTAAAATCTTTTCATACGATGCTTCATCGACATAATCATAGCTCTGGCTGACAGATTCCGCCAAATCACTGACATATTCTTCCGCCTGCCGCATTGAATGCTGGGATGTCACCGCCAACGTCAGCACACTGGCACAAAGTACGCCGACAGCACTGAGCAGCAACAGCACCCAATAAATTCGTTTCTTCATTCCTTCGCCTCTTTGTCGATTTTATAGCCGATGCCGCGCACGGTCTGAATCATCGTGCCGTCATCGTGAATCTTTTTGCGCAGCGTATTGATGTGAATAT
>NZ_JBNMHC010000141.1:0-5469 GCF_050872565.1 Butyricicoccus sp.
ATTTTGATTTTCCTGATTTTGCTCGGCACAATTGTTGCGCTGATGAATAATGCAGGCGGCTCTGCGGCGTTTGGCGAATGGGCAAAGACACATATCAAGACAAAGGTCGGGGCACAGCTGGCAACCATCCTGCTGGGCATTCTCATCTTTATTGATGATTATTTCAACTGCTTGACGGTTGGCAGCGTCATGCGTCCGGTGACAGATGGACATAAGGTATCGCGTGCTAAGCTGGCATTCTTGATTGATGCTACCGCTGCGCCGGTGTGCATCATTTCTCCGATTTCCTCTTGGGCGGCGGCTGTTTGCGGTTTTGTAGACGGAGAAGACGGCATGAGCCTGTTTGTTAACGCCATTCCGTATAACTTCTATGCCATTCTGATGGTTGTGCTGATGGTCGGCATGGTGCTGGCGAAAGTGGAATTCGGTCCGATGGAGCAGCATGAACGCAATGCAGCGCGCGGCGATCTGTTTTCCAACGGCAATATACAGGTGCAGGAAGACACGATGGCACAGGATGGCAAAAAGGGCAGTGTGGCAGATCTCGTGATTCCGATCATCAGCTTGGTGATCTGCTGCGTCATTGGCATGATTTATACCGGCGGATTTTTCTCCGGTACGGATTTTGTCACGGCATTTTCCAACAGTGATGCTTCTGTCGGTCTGTCTATGGGCAGCTTCTTTGGCTTGGCGATTACGATTCTGCTGTATCAGATTCGCGGCGTCCTGTCCTTCCGTGGCTGCATGGATTGCCTGTCCGAAGGCTTCAAGGCGATGGTTCCGGCAATCTTGATTCTGTCCTTTGCTTGGACGCTGAAGGCAATGACGGATAGTATTGGCTGCAAAGAATTTGTTGCAGGAAGCATGAAGCTGGTTGCTGGTGATTTGCAGATGTTCCTGCCAGCGGTTATCTTCTTGGTGGGCTGCTTCTTGGCATTTGCAACGGGCACCTCGTGGGGCACATTTGGTATTCTGATTCCGATTGTTGTTGCTGTCTTTGAGGGAACCAATCATGAACTGATGCTGATTTCTATTTCAGCGTGCATGGCTGGTGCGGTCTGCGGTGACCATTGCTCTCCGATTTCCGATACAACGATTATGGCATCTGCCGGCGCACAGTGCGATCACATGAATCATGTATCCACGCAGCTCCCGTATGCTGTTCTGACAGCAGTTGTGTCTTGCGCAGCGTATATTTTGGCTGGATTTGTGCAGTCCGCATGGATTGTATTGCCGATTGCCATCGTTGCGATTATCCTGATTATTTTCCTTCTGCGATTTGTGCAGGCACCTAACCGCAAACGGGAAGAAGAATTACAAGAAATGCACTGATGCATGAAAGAAAAAACTGGCATGGATTATTCCATGCCAGTTTTTTTCGCATCAATATTCTTTTGCGGAAATGGGAGCTGTGACACAATCACAGCAGCGAATACAAAAATGCAGCCGAGGAATTCGCGAAGAGAAAAACTCTCGTGTAAAATCAGCCAGCCGGACAGGGCGGCAAAGACGGATTCCAAGCTCATGATTAACGTAGCAGAAGTGGGATCGGTGCGTTTCTGTCCGAGAATTTGCAGCGTATACGCAACGCCGCACGACATCACGCCGCTGTACAAAATCGAGGAGCGCGCCGCAAAAATATGTTCCCATGTTGGTGATTCGCAGATAAACATCAATAGAATGCTGATGCCGCCTGCGGTTAAAAATTGCACACAGGACATCAAAACGCCGTCTACGCCTTTTTCACTGAAGTGGTCAATGACCATGATGTGGATCGAGAAAAAGAATGCACAGCATAAAACCAGCAGATCACCCGCTGAAATGGTGAATTGCTCGGTAAAGCACAGCAGATAAAAGCCAAGCAGGGCAACAGCGACGCAGAACCAAACGATTTTTTGGATTTTCTTGCCGATAAATACGCCGAGCAGCGGGACAATCACAATATACAGCGAGGTAATAAAACCAGCCTTGCCGGATGATGTTGTCATCATGCCGAACTGCTGCAAGTCACCGGCGACGCACAGCACCAGTCCGCAGCAGATGCCGCCGATAAGGGAAATTCGGTCAATCCGATGCTGTACTTCGGGAGAGGGACGCTGAGAAATCGGCTGCATGTGTCTCTGTACTAAGATGACAGGGATGAGCACAAGTCCGCCGAGTATGGTGCGGATGCCCATAAAGGTAAATGGCTGCACATGCTCCATGCCAGTTGTCTGTGCGACAAAGGAAGAACCCCAGATGAGAGCTGTGAGCAGCAGGATCATGTTTCCGGTTGATTTTTTCGTCATAGAATTTCTTCTTTCTTTCAATATTCTTAGATAGTGTACCATATTTCCGTGTTCGGCACAATTGATATTGGTCATTCGGCACGAAATTTCCGTCATGAAACCGAAAAATATTACCGGATTGCACGTAGTTTGCAGGATTGTGAAATTTAGACTTGAAATATGTGCAAAAAGCATGTAAAGTTAAATGTGTATTTTCAAAAGTGCAACTTTCCTGCCAGCGACTGGCAGATAGAAAATTCCGGAGGTTTTCAAACATGAAAAAGGTTGTAAAGTTTGGCGGCAGCTCTCTTGCCAGCGCTGAACAGTTTCAGAAGGTAGGAGAGATCATCCGGGCGGATGAGAGCCGTGTATATGTCGTTCCGTCTGCACCGGGCAAGCGTTTCTCTGACGATACAAAGGTAACCGATATGCTTCTTCACGCATACGATCTGGCAAGTCAGGGCAAGGATATTACCGAGCAGCTGGCTGCCATCAAGGCGCGTTACACGGAGATCATCGAGGGTCTGCATTTGGAGAACTTCTCTCTGGATGAGGATTTCGCTGTTATCGCAGAGCAGCTGCGCACTGATCCGCAGAAGGATTACACGGCATCCCGCGGCGAGTATCTGAACGGTAAGATTATGGCAGCATATCTGGGTATTGAGTTCATCGATGCACAAGACGTCATCTTCTTCAACGAGGAAGGCAATCTGAACCCGTACAAGACAGAGCGTGTTATGAGTGCTCGTCTGGCAGAGGCTTCCAGAGCGGTTATTCCGGGCTTCTATGGTCTGGGCAAGGATGGCAATGTCAAGACTTTCTCTCGCGGCGGCTCTGACGTTACCGGCTCTATCGTAGCACAGGCGTGCAAGGCAGACATCTATGAGAACTGGACCGACGTTTCCGGCTTCCTGGTAGCAGATCCGCGCATCGTAGACGATCCGATCAGCATCCGTTACATCACCTATCGCGAGCTGCGTGAGCTGTCTTACATGGGTGCTTCGGTTCTGCATGAAGAGGCAATTTTCCCGGTTCGTCACTGCGGCATTCCGATCAATATCCGCAACACCAACCGCCCGCAGGATCCGGGTACTTGGATTGTAGAGACCACCGGTCAGAAGCCGGATTATGTTGTAACCGGTATTGCAGGCAAGAAGGGATTCTGCACGATTCTCGTTACCAAGGCCATGATGAACTCTGAGGTTGGATTCGGCCGCAAGGTATTGCAGGCTCTGGAAGACAACAACATTTCCTTCGAGCATATGCCATCCGGCATTGATACCATGACCGTTATCGTACATGAGGACGAGTTCATGAACAAGGAACAGCAGGTTATCTCTGCTATTCATCGTCTGGCAAAGCCGGACAGCGTAGAAATCGAATCTGATTATGCGCTGGTAGCTGTTGTTGGCCGCGGTATGCGTTCTGCCAGTGGAACTGCTGCAAAGCTGTTCTCTTCTCTGGCAAATGCTGGTGTCAATGTTCGCATGATTGACCAGGGTTCGTCTGAACTCAACATCATCATTGGAATCAAGAACGATGACTTTGATAAGGCAATCCGCGCGATCTATGACGGATTTGTAAGAAATCAGCCAAACAAGTAAACGTATGACATAAAAAGTCCGCCGTGTGCGGGATGGTTACCATCCCTTGCACACGGCGGATATTTTTTGCGTTTTTTTACGCGTTTTCGGTCAGCAGGGTATAGAGAATATCAATGCAGTTCTCCACGCCCAGCGTGCCGGTATCCAGACAAATGTTGTAGTTCTTGTACAGACCCATTGGATGGCCGGTGTACTGCTTATAATAGGTCTCGCGCTTCTGATCCTTCTTGACAAGAATTTTCTTCAGCTCCGGAGAATTCGGACGACCTTCCAACTCGGCAGCACGCTCCAAGCGATGCTTTTCATCGGCATACAGGAAAATCTTGAATGCCGGAATACCCTTCTGTGTCAGGATATGATCGGCACATCTGCCGACGATGATGCACGGCTTTTGGGCCAGATTCAGAACGACCTCTCTCTGCGCCTTGAAGATTCCATCATACGAGCTGGAATATACATTCGCATTGTTGAGCAGGCTGTTCATGAACTTGCTTGCTGGGCTCATGTCCTCGCCCTCGCGCACGATGTCTTCTTCGGAATAGCCGCTCTGCTTGGCGGTTTCTTTGACAAAGTCTCTGTCATAGAACGGAATGCCAAGGCGCTCGGACAGACCGGACGCAATGGTACGGCCATAAGCGGCGTATTCACGGCTGATCGTGATAACTGGATACTTGAGTTTTCCTTCCATATCTATACTACCTCCTCTTTTTTGTTTCTCTTGCGTTTATTTTACAACTGCCTTTTGCTTCTTAGACAGGATGTACTGGAATGCCAGACTTGCAAATACAAGAATCAGACCAACCAGATCGGTTGCCAGTGCCGGATGAATCAGCAGCAGACCGCCGACGGCAATAACGATACGAATGATTGCATTCATGTTTGCGAAGCAGTAGCCTTCCAAAGCAGCAGCCAATGCAAAGATGCCGATGAATGCCGTGATGGCAATCTGTACGACCTGAATAGCTGTCGTGTCAATGAGCAGCATAGCCGGATTGAAGCAGAACATATACGGTACGATAAATGCGGCAACAGCAAGTTTGGATGCATTGAATGCCGTCTTCATCGGATTACTCTTAGCAATAGCAGAACCCGCGTAAGCAGCCAGTGCAACTGGAGGAGTAATATCAGCAACGATGCCGAAGTAGAAGACGAAGAAGTGGGCAGCCATAACCGGTACACCCATACGAATCAGAATCGGTGCGGTGGTAGCAGCCATGATGCAGTAGTTCGCGGTAGTCGGAACGCCCATGCCCAAGACAATGCAGCACAGCATGGTCAGAACCAGAGCGACAATCAGGCGGTCACCGGCAACGCTGACAATCGCATTGATGATGTCGTTAGCAAGACCGGTCATGGTAATGGTGCCGGAGATGATACCTGCAACGCCGCAAGCGGCACCGACGGTGATGGCACTCTTGCCGCCAGCTTCCAGTGCTTCCAGAATCTTATGCGGGGTAATGCGATTGTCCTTGTTAAACAGGCTGACAACAACGGTCAAAACGATTGCCAGAGAAGCAGCCTTCTGCATGGTCATAAAGTTGCCGGATACCCAAACAACTAGCATAACCAGCGGGAGCAGCAAATAAATCTTCTTTACG
>NZ_JBNMHC010000142.1:0-5461 GCF_050872565.1 Butyricicoccus sp.
TGTGTCTGACCGCGTTCAGTATAGCACCTATGCTTCCGATGACGCCACAATTCTCGGCTACGCAAGCATTCCGGATAACGCGGAGGAGGACTCTAGTGCAGTTGCTGTACAGGGAAAAGGTAATGGCAATTCTGGCGGGCAATCTGGAAGCGGAGAGACCGATGCTACAGAAGGTCTGAAGGCTACTGAGGCACCGGATTATATTGGAACAATTCCGACTACCAATACAGCATGGCAGATTACAGAAGAAAAATATACAGGACGAGAACAATCCAATAAACAAGCGGTTGATGCCGATGGGAATGGAAAGCCCGATATTTATCTCCAAAAAAATGTCGTGCCTACAGATACCGAGAATGAATTTCTTGTGTATCTTAGCATGGACAAAAAGATGACGATGGAGAAATTCTTTGACCAAAGCAGATGCGGTGTTACTTCTTCCAATGGATATGATCCTGGAGAGGTTGTGGATTCCATTAAAGGAAATCATTCAGAAATAGGAGCAAAGGGAGAAACGGGAAATCATAAATATATTGTAAAACTTCAAGTGTATGAACGCCAAGGTGATAAAGAGCCAGTTTATAACTATTACAGCGAACGCTGGGGAAGCACTCCGAATTGCTCTAACGGTTCTGCATACATAGCACTTGCGGGAACGTCAAAATATCTCATTCTGAGAAACAAAGTTACATTGAAAAATGACGGAAACGGTCAGGGCGATATTCTCGAAGCAACCATATATTTAGACAGCGTACAAATTGATTTCTCATCTCAGGATGTAGTCTTCCAAACAGTAACCGATGTCATGGGAGAGTATGTAGAATATTTGGGTATAAAAAATTCAGATGGAGCAGCAACGTTTGATGAAAAATCCAATACCTTAACATGGAATCCGGTAGATAATGCAAGTGTTATTTCAAAGTCAGAGATAACATCTAGCAAGAAATCCAGTACGATTACCGGCTGGCAGAGAAATATTTGTCAGCTTGTATATCGTGTGAGATTGCGTGTTGACAAGGAAGGTTTTCAAAGCTGTGCGGATACAATCAATTCCGCATCTGCTTCCATACAGAAAGGCGAAAGCTACGTTGTAAATAAAAATGCAACGTTACAGTATCACATGGAGTCTATTTCTGAAACAATAGAATCGAAAAGCGATATACTTTCCGCAACATATCCAGTTCCGGAAGTCCGCGGACTTTTATATGATATTTCATTCAACAAAAAGTCTGATTCCGGCAAGAGTCTGGCGGGAGCGACATTTACTTTGTCCGGGGCGGATGACAATTTACGCACGATAACAACGGTAGAAAACGAAACGTCACAGTTTACAGATTTACCGTGCGGTACATATGATCTGCAGGAAACTTCTCCGCCAAAGGGATACACTGCTCCTGAAGACAATGCTTGGACGATAGATCTCAACTATACGAACAACAGAAATGTCTTAGCACAGAATTCTCTGAATCCAACGAATATGCGATATATAGGGAATGACCAGAATGGACAATGGGTCATCGTCAATACAAAAAATCCATATACCTATCAGATAAACATTTTGAAAACAGATGATACCGGAGAGACAGTCTTGCAGAATGCTTCGTTCTCTATTGTCGATCCGGAGGATATGGCAAAGACGTTGACAGGTGCAACCGATGAAAATGGCAGCCTCAGTTTTGACGCTGCGTTTAAGCCAAATATTGAATATGTGCTCACGGAGACTTCGGCTCCGGATGGGTACAACCTGCTTCCGGCGGCAATCCACTTTAAAGTAACAGAACCTGATGATGAAGATTCTGGCACAGAGGAGCGGACGGTAGAATTGACAAATTCCGATGAGCTGAACAATCTTGTCCAGCTGACCTTATCGGAACAAGAAGACGGCAAAGGCCTGCTGACCATTCAAGTGAAGAATCAGGAAGGCTATGAATTGCCGGAAACCGGCGGGCACGGTACAATTTCGTTTACATTATGCGGTCTGGCTTTTATAACCGGCGCATTGATGTATAAATATCATCAAGTACATCACAAAAAGAAAAGGAGGGCAGAGTAACTGTAACTGCAAAGCCCCAAGCGGGTCAAATTATCTATTTCAGTAAAAATGAAAGGAAACAGAACAATGAATCATGCAAAAAAAACTGATTAGCGGACTGCTGTCGGTAGTCATGCTTCTTGTCATGGCTACAACGGCGTTCGCACAGGAAGCAACATCGACCACTGAAACTGGTGATGCTTCTATTACCATCTCCAATGCCTCTAAGGGTGAAACCTACAACGTTTACAAGCTGTTTGATGCAACGGTAACCGGAAAAGAGAACGGTTCTATCGCCTATACCGGAACTGTTCCAGATAGTCTGACTAATTACTTTGAGAGAGATACAAACGGATATATTTCTGTCAAGGATGCGGCTTACACTGACTCGACCAAGAAAGAGATGAGCGACGGCCTCCGCACAGCTTTGAAAGCCTGGGCAGGAAATGCCACTTATCTGGCAAAGGAAACAAGTGATGGCTCTGCGCTTACCTTTAAGAATCTTCCGTATGGCTATTACGTCGTTACCACAACACAGGGCGCAAATGCGATTACGGTAACCTCTACCAATCCTACGGCAAATATCGTAGATAAAAACTCTTCGACACCGAGTGATTTGAGCAAGACCGTTGATAACGACAATGTGAACATTGGTGATACAGTTACGTATACCGTTTCCTTCAAGACCTCGAACTATGATGGTGCAGGTTCTGACGCAAAGAAGATTCTTTCGTATACCATTGCTGATACACTGCCTGATTTCTTAAGCAATGTAAATGTCACAAGTATTGTTATTAATGAGGGTCCGGATAAGGATGGCAAAGACATTACACATGATGTTACTGCTCAGTTCACAGATAAGAAGATCACATTGGAGTGGTATGACGAAGAGAAGAATCAGCACCGGTATAAGAATGGCTCGACCGTAACAATTACGTATACTGCAACAGTAAACGATAAGGCTGTTATTGACGACGGCGGCAACACCAATAGTGTTACGCTGACTTGGACAAAGGATGACGGCAATGGTGGTACCACACCAGGCGGTGGCGGTAGTGATTTTACTACAACGGACACCATTTATACTTATGCAATTGCATTGCAGAAGGTCAATGAAAAGGGTGAGAAGCTGTCTGGCGCAAAGTTCGAGCTGCCGTTTTATGTAAAGGAAAAGGCCGAAGGTAATACTTACACTTATGCTGGCACAAGTGCAGGCGAAGGTTTGACCAATCAGGTTACTACACCGGATGGCGGTTTGATCGTTATTAAGGGTGTGAAGGCTGGTACGTACAATATTAAGGAGATTGAAGCTCCGAATGGATACAATCTGCTTTCTGACCCATTTGCTGTGGAAGCTATAAGAACCGGAAATAGTACTACAACCGTCACAAAGTATCTGGATGAAAACGGAAATATTATCGAAGGAACAGAGACAAGTAATACGAAGGTCGAAGTTAATCTGAGTAATATTTCTGCTTCCGTAAAGGTAGTCGTCAACAAAGCTGGCACCGAGCTGCCTTCCACCGGCGGCATGGGTACCACCCTGTTCTACGCACTGGGCGGCGCACTGGTTACCGGCGCAGCTATCCTGCTGGTTGTAAAGAAGCGGATGAATCGTTCTTCCCAGTAATTGCTTTTCAGCAAGTGCTAATGTAATATGATTTTCTACTAACCCCGTGGGCTCATCCCTCCCCACGGGGTTCAGTGGAAAAGGGAGATTAATGGAGTAAATTGCTGGATTAACCTGCCTTTTCTACTGCGCTGGAAATCACCAATCAAAATGAAGGTGTAGCTCATGAAAAAGCATATATCAACAATTATTCTTGTTGTTATTCTTCTGATAGGCGCTTCGCTGATGTTGTATCCGACATTCAGCGACTATATCAATTCTCTGCATCAATCGCAGGCTATTTCGGCATATGCCGACAGCGTAGCAGAGATGGATACCGCACAGTATGAAGCTGTATGGAAAGCAGCACAAGAATATAATGCGGCAATGAATCGAACGACGCAGAATTTCAAACTGTCAGAATCTGCTGCCGAAAAGTATAAGCAGCAGCTGAATATTGACGGCACCGGCGTCATGGGATATGTTGAAATCCCAAAGATTAAGGTGTCTCTGCCGATTTATCATGGTACGGATGATGTTGTGCTGCAACAAGCCATTGGACATCTGGAATGGACAAGTCTGCCTGTCGGAGGAGAAGGCTCTCACTGTGTACTTTCTGGACATCGGGGACTGCCCAGTGCTAAGCTGTTTACCAACTTGGATAAGTTGGCGGTCGGAGATACCTTCATGCTCCGCGTGTTAAATGAAGTACTGACATATGAAGTGGATCAGATTTTGATTGTAGAACCTAAGGATATAGATGCCCTTCGTATTGTAGATGGTCAGGACTATTGCACGCTCGTTACCTGTACGCCATACGGTATTAACACGCATCGACTTTTGGTACGCGGACATCGCATTGACAATGCCGAGGATGCAAATACCGCCTTTATCACAGCAGATGCTACACAGGTTGAACCAATTTTAGTTGCGCCGATGCTGGCTATTCCGGTTCTTCTGATATTGGTTGTCATTCTGCTGATTCCGAAGAAAAAGAAAGGGGAACACAGATGAAAAAAGTATGGAGCCGCATTCTGTGTGCAATCATGCTCTGTCTGTTGGTGACAGCGAATACAATGTCAGCCAATGCTGCCGGAACAATTGATACCAATCGAGATGCGACATTGACCATTTCTTACAAGAATAACGGCATTGTGATTCCAAGCGCGAAGTTTGACGTGTATAAAGTCGCTGATGTGGATGCTTATGCACAGATGCACTTGACGGAGCGTTTCGCTAAATATCCCATTGAACTGAATCAGCTGAAACAGGATGATGAAGGTGCATTGGCAACGACAGTAAAGAGTTATATCTGGAAAGATTCTTTGCAGCCAGATGCCAGCGGTGTAACCGACAATATGGGCAATCTGCAAGCTACATTGAAACCAGGACTGTATTTGGTCATCGGTAATCGTTGCACGGTAGATGATACGACATATTCCGCTTCTCCGTTTTTTGTTCTTTTGCCGAGTTCTGTTGAAGCGCAGAATACGTGGGAGTATGCCGTAACAGCTTCGCCGAAGGCAGATGGAGAAAAAAATTCATCCAAGGATGCGCACATCTCTCGGAAGGTTCTGAAAATTTGGGACGATGGCGACAAGAAAAACAGCCGTCCGAAAAATATTACCGTTCATCTGATGTGTGACGGAAAAGTTTACGATACAGTAACTTTGAATGCAGAAAACGATTGGCGTCATACATGGGATAATTTGGAGCAAAATCATGACTGGCTGGTATCTGAGGATACCGTTTCCGGCTATACACAGAGCATTACGCAAGAGGGGATTACATTTACCGTAAAAAATACAGCAACAACGAAA
>NZ_JBNMHC010000143.1:0-5415 GCF_050872565.1 Butyricicoccus sp.
CTCGCCGTACAGGCGGGAGCGGATATGCTGCTGGAACCGTCCGATGTGGACGCCGTATATCAGGCACTGTTTCAGGCGGTGTCCGACGGCAAGCTGACCGAGCAGCGCATTGATGAGAGCGTACAGCGCATTCTGACCGCGAAGATCGACGGCGGATTAATTGCCTAAACCAACCGAACAGAGGATACAATTTGCGAGATTGTATCCTCTTTTTTTCTGTGTATTCTTGACAAATGCGCGGGAAGCGGATAAGATGAAATAGGAATAGATAAAATACAAGAGAATAGAGAGCGCTGGTCTGTTCGGTGCGGGGATCATAGAGCTGAAATAAGAGATAGGTTTTCAGGTCTTTTCTGTGCGCACAAAATCACAGATCGGTACGGTGTGAGCAGAAGAATAGAGAACAGATCCTTCTGCTTTTTTCATGCAACAAAATGCAGGAAAATGAGGGAGAATGGGAAGCTGAAACAACAGAAGGCCTGTATACAGACAGGCACACAATGAGGGAGGAACTTGTTATGTACACCATTCAGGGAAAAGGCGTCTCCGGCGGCGTGGCAAATGGTCCGCTGTGTTTTTATCGACGTGGAGCGCATGACATCGCAAAACATGAGATTACAGATACAGAAGCGGAAAAGCAGCGCTTTGAATCGGCTCGACAGACCGCGATGGAGCAGCTCAAGGAGCTGTATGAAAAGGCACTCGCAGAAGTAGGCGAAGAGGGTGCCGAGCTGTTTGAAGCGCATCAGATGATGCTGGACGACCTCGACTATGTAGAGGGCATTCAGGACTTGATTGACGGCGAGCAGGTCAACGCCGAATATGCCGTTTCGCAGATTGCCGAGCAGTTTGCGCAGATGTTCGCTTCGATGGACGACAGCTACATGCAGGCGCGCGCCGCTGACGTCAAGGATATTTCCAACCGCGTGATTGGCATCTTGAGCGGTGCGGCAGCAGGCGGCATTGATTCCGATGTGCCGGTCATTCTGGCAGCGGACGATTTGGCTCCGTCTGAGACCGTGCAGCTGGATAAGTCCAAGATTTTGGGCTTTGTCACACAGGGCGGCTCCGGCAACAGTCATACGGCGATTCTGGCGCGCACGATGGGTATTCCAGCTGTCATCGGCACCGGCGATGCGCTCAAGGAAGAGTATGAGGGCAAGACCGCATGGATTGACGGCGAGACCGGCGAGCTGTTTGTCGAAGCGGATGAAATGACCCATGAGCGTCTGAGCAAGAAGCACGCCAAGCAGCGCGCCATGAAGGAGCTCATGGATCAGCTCAAGGGCAAGGAAAATGTGACGATTGATGGCCGCAAGGTCATGGTATACTGCAATATCGGCTCTCCGGACGACGTCGATCAGGTGCTCGCCAACGATGGCGGCGGCATCGGTCTGTTCCGATCCGAGTTCCTGTACTTGCAGAACAACGATTATCCGACCGAGGAACAGCAGTTCCAGGCATATAAGACGGTTGCCGAGCGCATGGGCGGCAAGCGCGTCATCATCCGCACACTGGACATCGGTGCGGACAAGCAGGCGGATTACTTCCAGCTGGCACATGAGGAAAACCCGGCGATGGGTCTGCGTGCCATTCGTATCTGTCTGACCCGTCCGGAGGTCTTTAAGACCCAGCTGCGCGCGCTGTACCGCGCATCGGCTTACGGCAAGATTGCCATCATGTTCCCGATGATTACGTCTGAGTGGGAAGTGCTGGAAATCAAGCGCATTTGCGAGGGCGTCAAGGCAGAGCTTCGCAAGGAGGAGCAGCCGTTTGATGAGAACATCGAGCTGGGTATCATGATTGAGACCCCGTCCGCTGTTATGATGTCGGATCGTCTGGCAAAGCTCGTGGACTTCTTCTCTGTCGGCACCAACGACTTGACCCAGTACACCCTGGCGACTGACAGACAGGGCGGCAATCTGGATCGCTTTTTTGATGCCCATCATCCGGCAGTCCTGCGCATGATTAAGATGGCGGCAGACAATGCCCATAAGGCTGGCATCTGGATCGGCATCTGCGGCGAGCTTGGCGCAGATACGTCGCTGACAGAGACCTTTATGGCACTCGGCGTGGACGAATTGAGTGTTTCTCCGTCCGCTGTCCTGCCGCTTCGCTCGACCATCCGCGCAATTAACACCGCGGAAAACAGCGAGAGCATTCTCGAAGAGCTGCTGAGATAAAGATACAATGTCAAATAGACACGAGGAATTTGTGTGTCCGAAAAGGACGCCGCCGGAACTGATAGAAAAGCTGAAACAAACGGTTGCAGTTGAAGAAATCACAGAAGAAGAGGCGGATCCGATTTATTTGAGAATAACGAGATACAATTTTTATCATTCTTGGAGCGAAAAACCGGATACACTACAAATCTTTCGCGTGTTACAAGATCATAAGAGCAAAATATATTATGATGATGCTGCACAAATCGGTATCACAGATATTGTGGCTATCTTTGAAACAGAGCTGGGACTTGTGGAATCGAATTGTCCTTTGCTACAAACGCATTTACTGATTTGGCGAGGGATAGATGCTTGCGAATGCTATGCAGGCAGTGAGGAATTGACAGCGTATTTGATGTATCTTGATACGTGAAAAGATGAATATTTGACGGAATAGAAGACCTGCCGCTGCTGCGGCAGGCTCTTTTTTATGTTATACTGAGACAAGACAACAGAAAGAAGGCGAAAGCATGAATATAACGGTTTATTTGGGGGCAAACGAAGGAAATGATCCGGCACTAAAACAGGCCGTGCGGGAGCTGGGTACATGGATTGGCGAGAGCGGAAATGACTTGGTATACGGCGGCTCGAAAGTCGGATTGATGGGAATCATTGCCGAGAGCGTGCTGCACGCTGGCGGAACAGTCACCGGTGTCGAGCCGCGCTTTTTTGTGGAAAAAGAGCTGCAATACGATGCCGTGACCCATCTCATTGTCACAGAGACCATGGCACAGCGCAAGACCAAGATGATTGAGTTGGGCGATGCGTTTATTGCGATGCCGGGCGGCACAGGAACGCTGGAGGAAATCACAGAGGTCATGTCGCTGCTGGCACTGGATCGGCTGGATGCTCCGTGCATTCTCTATAACCTGCGCGGATATTATGACAGCTTGCAGCAGCTGCTGGAGCGCATGATTGCGGCAGACCTGTCCAGCGAGTACCGGCAGAGAAAGATTTATTTTGTGAAAAATCTGGAAGAACTGCAAAAAGTACTGGATTCTTGCTTATCTTGCTGAAGCGGCGGGGGATACCGTTGCGCCGTTCCGGTATTTGAGATATAATAAGCAGGTATACGAACAAAGAACACGAAGGATAGCATTCGTGAGGAGGAAGCATATATGAAAGTAGCAGCAGCAGTAAAAGACGGTGTGATTGCACCGGCACTCAATGAGAGCACGGAAGTGATTATTGTCACCGAAGAAAATGGTCAGCCGGTATCCAAGGAAGTCATTTCGCTGGACGGCGCAGGCATCACCAGCGTGTTGTTCAAGCTGTCCATGCAGAATATTGATGTCATGCTGGCGGGCGAAGTCGGCACGGCATTGCAGGAGACCCTGCGCATGATTGGTATGCAGGTGCTGCCGGGATGTCAGGGCGATGCTGTCGAGTGCATTGCCGGTCTGTTGGCAGGCGAACAGGTCGGCGATCCGTCCAAGATTGTCATTCCGGAAGAGGATGAGGACGACCCGATGCACTGTATGCATGACTGTGCGAAGTGCATGGCGGACTGCGGCGACCGTCCGGAGGGCAAGCAGTAACATGGCAGTATGCGGACGATTTGCCCCGACGCCGAGCGGACGCATTCATCTGGGCAATATTCTGTGTGCCATGCTGTCTTGGCTGTCAGTTCGGTCCAAACAGGGCAAGTATCTCCTGCGCATAGAAGATTTGGATGCCATGCGCTGCCCGCGTTCACTGGCGGATCAAATCGAAGAGGACTTGCAGTGGTTTGGCATCGACTGGGATGACGGCGGCAGCGCAGGCGGCGAACAGTGGTATCAGAGCAGCCGCACGGAAATCTATGACAAATATTTTGAGATGCTCAAAGATAAGGGCTTGCTGTACCCGTGCTTTTGCAGCCGCGCTGAGCTGCACACCGCACAGGCACCGCATCGTTCCGATGGCACGTATATCTATGCGGGCACCTGCCGCAATTTAACGTTGGAGCAAATCGCGGAAAAATCCAAACGCCGTCCGCCTGCTTGGCGGGTGCGCGTGCCGGATCGCGTGGTGTCGTTCACAGACGGCTGTCAGGGCGTGTACACGGAGAATTTGGCGCAGGACTGCGGAGATTTCATCATTCGGCGGTCTGACGGCGTGTATGGCTATCAATTGGCGGTTGTCGTGGATGACGGAGAGATGGGCGTGACAGAGGTTGTGCGCGGCAGCGATTTGCTCAATTCCACGCCGCGGCAGATGTATCTGTATGAACAGCTGGGCTTTCCCATTCCTCAGTTTTATCATATGCCGCTGCTCACCGCGCCGGACGGCAGACGGCTGTCCAAGCGGGATGGAGATTTGGATCTGGGCGTGCTGCGCGAAAGATTCGGCCGTCCGGAACCGATTGTCGGCATGTTGGCGAAGGCGGCAGGACTGCGCCCGACTGCGGAGCCGGTCGCTCTGCATGAGCTGATTGCCGATTTTTCGTGGGACAAGATACCAAAACAAGATATTGCTTTGCCGGAGGAGATCCTACTGTGATCCCTCCGGTTTTTTGTCTGTTTTTTTCGTGAATTTCCACAATTATTTTGCAAGTAATTCTGTTTGATGGTATAATAATCACGGAAACGCGGCGTCTGTCGGAAAAACAACGGCGTGCCGCGCACAGAAATGAGAAAACCGCGAGGTATGGGCGGTGCTTTTCAGGAAAAGTGAGGAATCAAGCAGTATGTCAAGAGAGAGAAACAAGATTATTGCAGCCCTGCTGGGCACGGCGGTTGTTGTCGTTGTGCTTGCAGTCGCTATGTTCGTTGGACTCAGCAAGAATGGCTCGACAGAGACCATCACATCCGAGCAGATCGCCGTTGGCGAGGATCATATGCTGGCAGTAGATGCCGGCGGCGCGGTCTATGCTTGGGGGCACAACAATAAGGGCGAATTGGGCAATTCCAATTGCGACAATCAGTCCAAGCCGGTCAAGGCAGTTAAAATCTCCGGCAAAGTCACACAGGTAGCGGCGGGAGATGAGCTGTCGTTTGCACTGTGCAAAGACGGAGACCTCTATGCTTGGGGCGATGACACCAGCTATCAGATGGGCGATGGCGACAACACTAGCCGCATGGAGCCGAAAAAAGTCAACACAGATATTGCGATGATCGCCGCTGGCAGCAAACATGCGCTGGCGATTGACACCAATGGTTCGCTGTATGTCTGGGGCAGAAATAAAAACGGTGCACTGGGTATTGCGGATTCC
>NZ_JBNMHC010000144.1:0-5409 GCF_050872565.1 Butyricicoccus sp.
GATATACTCAATACAAGCAAGGGGATAGAGGTGAAACGATGAAACAAAGAGAAATTTTGATTTTAACCGGAAGATTTGGCATGGGACATTGCTGCGTGGCAGAGGCGATTCGGCAGCAGCTGGTCAAGATGGACAGCGAGATTTCCGTTCGCGTGGTAGATTTGATCGAGGAGCTGTTTCCTAACAGCAGCACAATGATTTATCACAGCTTTGCACAGATGGTAAATCATTGCCCTAGTGTGTATAATCAGCTCAATAAAATGGCGGGAAAATGCAATACATTCATGCAGATTTGGGTCGCAGAAAAGATGAAACGGTTGCTAAATGGCGTGGAGACCGTTGTATCTACATTCCCGATGTGTTCTCAATTTGCAGCAGCATATAAACAAAAATATCATACATCCCTAAAGATATATACATACATCACAGACATTGGCGCGCAGGACGAATGGATTGTTTCCGGCACAGATTTGTATTTTGTCGGTGCGGAGGATACCAAGCTGGAATTGATGGTCAGAGGCGTTCCGGCGCAGAGTATACATGTTTGCGGCATTCCGGTTCGACAAGACTTTCTCTATCCGGCACAAGACATGCGCAAAAAACAAACGGAAATTTTGCTCATGGGCGGCGGACTGGGACTTCTTCCGTCCGTCGATGCCTGCCTTTCTGCACTGGAACAGTGCAAAACCGTGCACGTTACGGTCATTACCGGCAAGAATTACGCCTTGTACAGCAAACTGCGCGCACAATATCCGAATATCACTGTCGTTGGATATACCGAACAGGTGGCGCACTACATGCAGCAGGCGGATTTGCTGGTGACAAAATCCGGCGGCGCGACGACATTTGAAGCGATATACAGCGAGACACCGCTGTATATTTTGCAGCCGTTTTTGATGCAGGAATTCGCCAATGCGCAATTTATCGAACAGCATCAGATTGGCTGTGTGGCAGGGAAAAAGACCCAAACCATTCCACAAGATATATTGGGATTGGCACAGGATGTGCAGCGGCTGCACACGATGAAGCAACACATGAAGCAGCTGAAACACAGCTGGGAAGCTGTTTGTCCTGCTATGATTTATGGACAGAGAGAAGGGCAGGCGGTATTGTGAAAACGTGGTATTTCCTTGGTGCCTGCACAGCTGTACTGGCATATAGCATTGTTCCTACGTATACGGCAAAGTTCCTGCATCGTGTGCGCCGCGAGCACGGCGGCAAAACCTTGTATTTGACCTTTGATGATGGACCGGATTTATTGTATACGCCGCAATTGCTGCGTCTGCTTGCGCGATATGACATCAAGGCCAGCTTTTTTGTCGTGGCGCAATTCGCCGCACAGAATCCGGCTATCATTCAGCGAATGCAGGACGAGGGACATTTGGTCGGTGTCCATGGATTGGTACATAAAAATGGAATGCTGCAAATGCCATGGCAGGCATACAGCGATTTTCAAAAAGCACGGCAGATCATGCAGCATTTGGGTGTCAATATCCAATATTTTCGTCCGCCATGGGGACATTGGAATGTGGTATCCGCCTGCCAAATGTATCGCTGCGGGATGAAACCGATGCTGTGGGATGTCATGGCACAGGACTGGAGCGCGTCAGAAACTGCCGAAAGCATTGAAAAGAAACTGCTGCAGCGCACGACAGGAGGCAGTATCATTTGCCTGCACGATGGACGCGGCAAGGATGATGCACCGGCGCGAACGATTGCGGCATTGCGCAAGACGATTCCACAGTGGCTGGAACAGGGATACCGATTTGATACGGTGGATCATTATGGAAAATAAATTGACAGGAAAACAAATGGCAGGAAATTTACTTCTGTTTGTCGGTCTAATTGCCATTACCTTTTATTTTTTGCTGCGCGGACAAGATCCGAGAGAGCTTTGGCAGGCGGTGCGCAGTGCAAGATTGTCGTTTATCGGCATCGCGGTTGGATGCATGTGTGTATTCTTACTCAGCGAAGGAATCGCTACATGGCAATGCCTGCGCTTATTTGGCTGCCGCAGGTCGTTAAGCAGAAATATTTTTTATGCGTTGGTAGGCTTTTTCTTTAGCTCTGTCACGCCGTCTGCCAGCGGCGGCCAGCCGATGCAGCTGTATTACATGCATCGAGATACCATCGCCGTTCCGACGGCAACCTTGGCATTGCTGGTGCAGTTTTCGGTTTTTCAATGCGTCACGATTGCCTTTGCAGCGATTGGATTTGGAACCCAGTATGCACTGCTGGTACAGGAGGGCGGCGCGTTTCGATATGCCTTTCTGCTCGGCACAGCGATCAATGCAGTGCTGCTTGTCATCACGCTGGCGATTATTTTTTCTAAGCGGGCGAGTGAAAGTATCTTATGCTTGGTTGTACGGCTGTTGACGCTGATACGCTATAAAAAGGTCGAACAGATTCGGCAGCAGCTGACGGAACAATTGGAGCTGTATCATCGCGGCACGCAGTATTTGCGTCAGAATACGCATATTTTATGCCGTGTTGTCGGCATTACCATCGTGCAGACCGTTGCATTTTACACGATTCCGTGTTGGATTGCTATGGCGTTGTATCCGTCAATGGGGCATTCATTTTTTGCGATTGCAGCGATGGAAGCGGTTTTGTATGTCAGCGTGTCTGCTCTGCCGCTGCCCGGTTCTATCGGTGCCAGCGAAGGCGCTTTTTTGCTGCTGTTTCGTGCCTTTATTCCGGGGGCAGCACTGCACAATGCGATGCTGCTCAGCCGCGGCGTCAGTTTTTACTTGTTTGTCGCAGGAAGCGGATGCTCAATCGCTCTGCATCATTTGTTTGAGCGGGCAAAAACAGCTCGAAAGCAAATACAATAATAACAGCCCTTTTCCTGAATGGGGAGAAGGGCTGTTTGGCGTATTGGCGTATGAAAGTTACATGCACTCCATGAGAATCGTATAGATTTCCTCGCGGCTGAGTTCGCGTGGATTGCTGTGAATGATGTTGCACGTGTCAGCGACATGGCGCAGCAGCTCTGGTGTGATCTCGGTCTTGGACTGTAATTCATGCATGGTTGTCGGCAAACCACAAGCTCGAATGAGTTCAGACAGCGCGTCAATACCTTCCTCTGCTGTGTCCTTGCCAAAGACTTCCTTAGCGAACCGAGCAAATTTTTCCGGTGCATCGTTGAGGATATGACGATAGTATGCCGGATGAATGACGGCAAGTCCCTGACCGTGATTGCAGTCGGTGTATGCGCCGAGCTGATGCTCCATTTGATGCGCTTGGAAATCCGTCAGTCTGCCGCACTTGAGGATGCCGTTTTCTGCCATGGCAGAATCCCACATCAAATTGCTGCGTGCCTGCATGTCGTTGATGTCTGCGATGAGGCGGCGCATGTTCACGACAGTGTTTTTCATGACAGCGAGAGCAACGTCGTCAGATACGTTGTCTTGATCGGAATTGCCGAGATAGGTTTCCATGGCATGGCTCAGGGTGTCAAAGGCACCGGACAGTACCTGCATCGGCGGCACCGACTTGGTGTACTGCGGATCCAAAACAGAAAAATCAGCGCTGACTGCAAAAATCGGGCCCTTCCACAGCTTTTCTTCATAGGTAATGACAGCACCGGCGTTCATTTCTGCGCCTGTGCCGGACGCTGTGACGACAGCGGCGAGCGGGATACCGGATGTCGGGAATTTGCCTGCTTCATATTCCATGCTCCAAATATCTTCGTCCAGCACGGCCTGTGCGGATACAACCTTGCAGCAGTCGATGACGGAACCGCCGCCGACAGCGAGAATGAGATCGACACCGTGCTCTCGGACGAGGGCAGCACCTTCCTGCACCTTGGCATAGGTTGGATTCGGCATGATGCCGGAGAAATCGACAACGGTCTTTCCGGCAGCTTCCAGCAGCGAGCGAATCTCGTCATAAATGCCGTTGCGCTTGACAGAGCCGCCGCCGTATGCCAGCATAACCGTGCTGCCATATTTGTTCAGTTCTGCATCCAATGCCTGTTTGGCGCTTCCTTCGCCAAAATATACTTTTACCGGATAGGAATACGTAAATGCTTGCATAATATATACCTCCTGCTGATTAACGGATAAAGTTTGTTGGTTGGAACGGCTCCTGTTCCGGAAGACCGTAGGTTTCTTTTCCCAAGGCGATGCTACGCATGAGGAAGGTCATGTTGCGGGCAAGCGTACGCATTCCCTGCAAGCCTTCTGCATCCTGTGCGGCTTCACCGAGTTCTCTGCCATGCACACTGTTCCAGTACTGTCCGGAGGCGACCGGCATACCGGAAATCGTAAAGAACTTATTCAGTTCATCAAAGGTAGAAGAAAGACCGCCGCGGCGTGCAACAACGACGGATGCGCCGACTTTCATTGTCTTGTCAAAATGGGTGCTGAAAAACAGGCGGGTCAGAAAGGCAACCAGCGTTGCATTGGCGGAGGCAAAATATACCGGACTGCCAATGACAAGACCATCACAGTGTTCAAATTTTTCAGCAGCTGCATTCACCGCATCATCAAAGACGCAGGCGCCTGTTTCTGCACATTTTCGACAGGCGATACATCCGCGGATGTCTTGGTTGCCGATGTGAAGAATCTCGGTCTGGACACCTTCTTTTTCAAAGATTTTTTCCATCTCGTGCAGTGCGATGTAGGTATTGCCCTTCGCGTGTGGGCTTCCGTTGATGAGTAAAACGTTCATACAAATTCTCCAATCTTGCGTTTATCGATAATTTACGCTATACTTATTATAGATTGCGGTAGTAACTATCGGTCAAGAGCTTTTTGAGAAAAATAGAGGTTTTTTTATGATATATACAATGATGCAGGTGTGCAAGGAAACAAATATGACCTATCAGACGCTGAAATTTTACTGTAACGAAGGTCTCGTGCCGCATGTCAAGCGAGACAAGAACAATCGGCGCATTTTTGATGAGCATGATGTTCGATGGATTAAAGACTTGGTATGTCTGAAAAAGTGCGGCATGAGCATTCAGGAGATGAGAACCTATCTTTCTCTGTGCTTGGAGGGAGAGAAAACCATCACGCAGAGAAAAGAACTGCTTGCTAAAAAGCAAGAGGAGCTGCGCCATGCCATCGAAGAGCTGGAAGAAAGTGTGGCATATATCGACTGGAAACAGAATTTTTACGATGAAGTGCTGTCCGGAAAGAAGCCGTATATCAGCAATTTGATTCCCGTTGATGCTCCGGATGCAGAGTAATTTTACATGCGAGATACTGTGTAATTTGTTTGTAAGTCGTGCGTAAGATCTTGCGCAAACGCATTGACTTTTTCCTGCGTATGGGGCAAAATAGGGGAGAACAAAAGAGAAGAGATACAGGAGGTGATAGGTATGTTCCAGATTCGGGACTATTCTCATTGCGAGCCGGATGTACCGGATATTGATGATCTGATCTTCGGTGATGAGCAGCCGCA
>NZ_JBNMHC010000145.1:0-5390 GCF_050872565.1 Butyricicoccus sp.
CAGCGCATGGCAGACTTCCGCATTACCAACCCGAAATGGTATGGCGTGAAGAAAGAAAAGAAGGAGGAGGTGTAAGACGATGAAACAGGGTAAGTTTTCGATTATCAAGAAATTTCCGATTTTCGCATTGATTGCACTGATTGCAATCGCACCAGGTCTCGTCGGCTTGGTTACTCTTCCGTTTGGCATGAACTTGTTTAACATGGATGTCGATTTCATCGGCGGCACCAGCATGACCTTCGATATTCATGAAGAAGTAACCAGCGATATTTCCAGCAAGACGATTCCGGAACTGGTGCAGGACGCTGTCGGTATCGAGCCGTCTTCGGTACAGAAAACCGGCGACGACGGTGAAGAAGTCCTGATTAAGTGCACCCGTCTGGACAGCAACCAGCAGAATCAGGTTGTACAGGCGATGCAGAAGCAGTTCAATCTGTCCGATGACGATACACAGAATATTTCTGACGTCAATGCGACGATTGGTAAGGAGACACAGGGCAAGGCAATTACCGCTGCTTTGGTTGCTGTCGTTCTCATGATGATTTACATCACCATTCGCTTTGAGTTGACTTCTGGTTTGGCGGCCATTACTTGCTTGGCACATGACCTGCTGGTTGTGCTGTCCGCGTATGTGATTTTCCGCATTCCGTTTAACACGACCTTTATCGCGGTTGCGCTGACGATTCTCGGCTATTCTATCAACGCAAGTATTATTGTGTTTGACCGTATCCGCGAGAATCGAAAGTTTGCACGCCGCGAGCTGTTTGAAGATACTGTGGAAAAGAGTATCTGGCAGACGGTCGGTCGTACGGTAAATACATCTATTACGACACTGCTCACGGTTGGTATGATCTTTATCTTTGGTGTCACCAGCCTGCGTCAGTTCACGCTGCCGATGATTGTTGGTATCATCGCAGGTGCATATTCGTCTATGTTCCTGTCCGGCGCATTCTGGTCGAAGTACCGCGGTATGATGCGCAAGAACAGAAAGGAAAAGGCGCAGAGAAAGGTTTCGTCGTCCAAGTCTTCGGAAAAGAAGGCTGCAAAGCCACAGCCGGAAAAGGCCGAAGAGGCACCGAAGGCAGAAGAGGAGAATGCGGAGACTGTTGCTGCTGCACCGCAGCCAGCACCGGCAAAGAAAGTCACACCGAAGAAAACCTCGAGAAAACAGAGAAAAAAGAAGCATTGATTGCAATTCCGGACAGATTTTATCTGTCCGGTCTTTTTTTTCACGCGAAAATATGGTATTCTTTATAAAGAAAGCGTTTTTGAGGATTGAAGGAGTGAACACGATATGAAGTGCCCGTATTGCAAATATACAGAGAGCAAGGTCATTGATTCTCGCCCGACTGTCGATGGGGAGAGCATTCGCCGCCGCCGCACCTGCCAAAAATGCGGCAAGCGATTTACGACATATGAGACTATCGAATCCCGTTCACTCATGGTGATAAAAAAAGATGGTTCGCGCCAGCAGTATGACAGAGAAAAACTCATGCGCGGCATTCTCAAAGCCTGTCAAAAGCGTCCGGTCACAAAGGCACAGATGGACGATTTGCTCAGTGATATTGAAAAAGAACTGTACGATCAGTTGGAAAATGAAGTGTCCTCTATGACAATCGGTGAAATGGTTGTCGAGCGGCTGATTGACATTGATGAGGTGGCATATATCCGGTTTGCTTCTGTCTATCGAGATTTTGATGATGTCGATTCATTTATGGCAGAACTGAAGCGTATTCGCCCGCATCATAAGTGAAAAAACCGTATCTATGATATATTTTTCATAGATACGGTTTTTTGTTTATTTGAGAAAGATTAACGTGCTGAAGGCTTTGTCAAACGATCCATGACCTGCTGCACAGTGACAATTTCATGCAATTCACCCACACGGCCGCCGCAGAATACCAATCCGCCCATATTTTCGCCGCGTGCTGCGTCAAACAGCGCTTGGGATAGACAATATGGTGTCGTGGCAGGATGGCAGATCTCCGGCATACAGCGGAAGCAATGCTGGACAGGAATGCCGCCGTGATCGTATGCCTGCTTCACAAAGTTTGTGTTGATGGCGCGAGCAGCAAATCCAGTCGGGCTTTTGATGATGCGCACATCCTCTGGGCGTGCGTCCAAATATGCCTGCTTAAATCGATCCGAAGCATCACACTCTTTGGTTGTGACGAAGGAAGAGCCTACCTGCACGCCGGAAGCACCGAGCGCCAACATGCGCTGGACGTCTGTGTAATCCATAATGCCGCCAGCGGCAAAAATCGGAATAGAGACTTGGTGCTCCTGTTCAAACTTGCGGATATAAGCGACAACATCGGAGAGCGCTTGTTCCAGCGTTTGATTGGTGCCGTTGTACAGATCATCCAACTTGAAGCCGAGATGACCACCGGCGAGAGGGCCTTCTACAACAACGGCATCCGGAAAACGGTTGTGCTTGCGCAGCCATTTGGTCAAAATCAAACGGCAGGCGCGAGCGGAAGAAACGATGGGGACAATGCGCGTTTGGCTTCCTGCTGTCAGTTCCGGCAGTGTGAGAGGCAGACCGGCACCGGAGATAATCACATCTGCGCCCTGCTTGACGGCTTCTGTGACATATTCTGCGTAATGCGCGTCAATGGACATAAAGTTCATGCCGATAATGCCGTTCGGTGCAAGTTCTCTTGCACGGCGCAGTTCTTTGCCGATGGCGCGAATATTTGCAGAAACGGGGTCCTTTTCAAAATCCGGCTCACGAAAGCCGATCTGTACGCCGGAAATAATGCCAATGCCGCCTGCGTTGGCAACAGCCGCTGCCAAGCCGGAGAGAGAAATACCAATGCCCATGCCGCCTTGAATGACCGGCAGTTGGGGATGAAGTCCACCAATAGAAATTTCAGGTAAATTCAAAACAATGTGCTCCTTCTATATCAACGAGAATGTGTCAATCTAAATAGTTTTCAATAGTATATCACGTTGTTCTGGAAAACACAATAGTTTCGGACATAAAAATAACCAGTGTACGAAAACGTACACCGGTTATAAAAATGGGCAATAATATTTATTACTTGCGTTGAGCAACCAGATTGATTTGATTCTTATCTGCGAGACCTGCGGTGTAAACCGTTGCAGAACCGGCTGCCAAGCCCTTGGCAAAACCGTCTACCATGCTGTGACGCTCCAGATAACCAGCTAAGAAACCTGCAACCATCGAATCTCCTGCGCCGTTGACGTCAATTAGCTCTATCGAGAGATCATCCGTCTTTGGTGCAGGGGAGGAGAATACCTGTCCCTCTTCTGTGACAAGAATGGCACCGTCAGCACCCATAGAAACCAATACATTGCGGGCGCCTTCTTCCTGCAAGTGCATGGCACAGCCGACAATATCATCGTATTCTGTCAGGGTACGTCCGAAGATTTCACCCAACTCAATCAGGTTTGGCTTGATGAGGAATGGATGATACGGCAGTGTGCGCCGCAGTAAATCGCTGTTGGTATCTACAATGACCAAAACGTGTTTCGTATCTATAGTTTCCAAGATTTTTTCGTACATATCACGCGGCATACTGCGCGGAATGCTGCCGGAAAGAACCAAGCAATCGCCTTCTTTGACGGTTTGCTTGAGACGCTCAATAAACTGACGGCATTCTTCCGGCGAAACGCTGGGACCTTGTCCGTTCATCTCGGTCTGCGGCTCAGCAATCTTATTCAGCTTGACATTGATACGAGAAAATCCCTCTGGAAGCTGCGTAAACTGCGTGGTACATCCAAGGCGTTTCATTTCTTCTTCGATGTGTTCGCCTGTGAAGCCTGCAACAAAGCCGAGGGCAATATTGTCTACACCTAAGCTGTTGAGCACAATAGAAACATTGATGCCTTTGCCGCCGACGCGGATGGCTTCTTCACCGATGCGATTGAGTCCGCCGAAGGCAAAATCATCAATGCGGATGGAATAATCTAAGGACGGATTAAAAGTAACAGTATAAATCATAAAATAACCACCTTATCAAATGTATTTCCACTTTTAATGATAATTGTTTTTTCTACAAAGTCAATTGATGCAGTTGTTTTATGGGTTGAGAAAAACGAAGCCTTTATTTGTGCAAAATGCACAAATAAAGGCTTCTGTTAAAAATATTGCTGTAACATAGGGATAGCGGCACATCGCTTAGTGTAAGCGGGAAAGTCTCGCTGAATGCGAGCAGCACATTTGCTGCAAAATGCTTCGCGCAGCATTGGCTGTTCCTGCATGGCTTGCTTGAAGCCCCATACATGGGTGAAATCACGCTGTTTGCCTGAGAACAAGTCCTGTTCTGTGGAAAACGCATAGATAGGAACAGAGAGAGATTCTGCACACATGGCGAGCAGCCGCTGTTCTGCGAATACCATGTAGATTAGACCATCTTGCCCGCGGGTTGCTTGCATAAAGTCCATCGCTTGCCGGATATATGTCTTGCGGAGTGTCTCGTCACCGAAATAGGTGAGTGCGGTGTTGCACGCCTGCGCGTTCCAATTCCAATCAGCAGGGAATTGGTACGAAGCATCTAAGACAAATGCGGAAGGATCGGGGTAAATATCAGGATGCAATGCCTCTCGATGGATTACGGCGAGCGGCTTGCTCCAATGCGCGGCAAGCGAGTGCCAGACGATAAAATCTGTGTCCAGCATGACACAGGGTGCCGGAACAGATGCCAGCGCGTACAGCTTTCCCGCCGCCCAAAACGTGCAGGGATCGATAGTTTGCGGAATACAGTTGAGATGTGTAAAAATACCACCGTCCCAAAGCTCAGTCAAGCCGAGGGAACGGTAGTATTGTGCGCCAATATCATCGGTAATCATGCGGATAGATCCGTTTTCCCGCCGCCACAGCAGCGCAGACAGCACAGTGGTCAGCAAATCATAATCCGCCATTTCATATGGTCTGCCTGTCCAGCGCGCGGTATAGGGGCGTGTCCAATTGGAAACAAATGCCTGCATATCAAATTAAATCCAGCCCATAACCGCCCAGCATAGAGAAAGTAGATAAACTGCCGGATGACAACCGGAACGAACCGCTGGAACGCTGGGAAGTTCTATAAGATGACAAGTAGGAGGATAGATAAGAAGAGGAGACAAACGAGCCGGAACCTCGATAAGAACCAGAGCCAGTATACTGCATCTTTGGTTCTTCGAGCAAGAGCTGCTGTGTCTCTGTTCGCCATTCACAGACGGTTTCAGACGATTCCTGTCCGGCATCTTCGGCATCCTCTCGAATCGCATCGGCAGCGATTTGACGGAGATCCTGCGGCGCATCGAAAATTGCATCCAAGGTATCTGTCGGTTCTTCTTTGGAAGAAACAGTTTGTTCCGGCGCAGGCTGGCTGTGCTGCTGGTGCTTGGCATAGCTTGCTGCGTCCATCATAACGCCGTTCCAG
>NZ_JBNMHC010000146.1:0-5333 GCF_050872565.1 Butyricicoccus sp.
CGACATGATCGCTCTGCGGATTGCCGCAGCCGCTCAGCAGCAGGGCTGCCGCCAGTGTGCCCACCATGAGCTGTCTTATCGCCATCCCTTGTTCTCCTCATAGGAAACCAATGTAGCAATATTCGCGCGTTCTATATCGGAAAGTCGAGAGTCAATGTTGTTCGCTGTGCACGTGCTGTCCCGATGATACCAAGTCTTACTGGAAAAATAATTCTGCCAGCGCGTGCTGTGAAATGCATATCCATGCCGCGCATAAATCTCATTGCGAATGGCCGCCACGGTATCCTGATTGAGACCGCTCAGATCGCTGGTAGAAATATATTCGCTGTCCGACGGCCACAGATAGCCGTTGCTGCCCACCTGATTATAGTAATCATTGGCATGTTCTGTACCGGAGCCATAATAATAGTAATTATTGGTGACTTGAGAATCCGATGCAGATTCCTCTTGTTTCGTTTTATCTTCTGCGTCGCTGGTTTCCGAATTTGTGCTGTGTTTCGGCTGTTCTTCCTGTTGGGTCTGGCTCTGCTTGGATGTTTCCAGCTGTGCCTGTTGATTTCCTGTGGTCACAATCGTCAGGCAGATGATGCAGACGATGAGAACCGCCGCCACCGCAAGAATCGCGCCAAGAAGAAGGGAATGGCTGCGGTGTGCCCGACGAATCGGAATGCCTTCCTGCATCTGCGCCTGTGCTGCCTGCCGAGACACACGACTTCCGCATTGTGGGCAGAAATCCGCATCTTCGGGGATATATGCGCCGCACCGGTTGCAATACATATGCGCTTCCTCCTATATTTTTATTCCATACAATTGTATCTATTATATCATGCCGCACGGTTTCTGTCACGCGTTTCCTATTTTGAGCACAAAAACCGGCTGATACCGCATACAAACGATACCAGCCGGTTGTTTTGTGACATTATTTTCCCACATTGATACGTGTCAGAGCACGCTTGAGTCTTGCCTGCGCTAACTCTTGATCGCGGGCATCCGCGTGCTGCTGAAGCAGCTGCTCGGCACGCTGGCGCGCGCGCTCAGCGCGGCTGACGTCAATGTCCTCCGCCCACTCAAACGTGGTCGCTGCGAGATTGACTTCATTGTCCCGCACAGACAGCATCCCGCCGATGCAGGCTGCCCGGCGCGTCTCGCCGTCTGCCCCGGTCACGCGGCATTCACCCATGCCGAGTGCGGTCAGATACGGGATATGATTCGCCAAGATGCTGACATCGCCGTCAATCGTCCGGACGAGCACGCGCTGTGCTTCGCCGTTAAAGAACTCGCCGTCTGCCGTCACAATGCGAAGATGGAATACACTCATGCGTTATTCCCCCTTCTTTGCCTTCTCCACTGCCTCATCAATGGTTCCGACAAACAAGAATGCCGACTCCGGCAGATCATCATGCTTGCCTTCCAGAATTTCACGGAAGCCGCGGATGGTCTCCTTGAGCGGAACATACTTGCCCTTGATGCCGGTAAACTGCTCGCCGACCGTAAACGGCTGCGACAGGAAGCGCTGAATCTTACGCGCACGGGCTACGGTGAGCTTATCTTCCTCAGACAGTTCGTCCATACCCATGATGGCAATAATATCCTGCAGCTCTTTATAGCGCTGCAAGACGCGCTGTACCTGACGGGCAACATCATAATGCTCCTGACCGAGAATTTCCGGTGTCAGAATACGGCTAGTCGATTCCAGCGGATCAACTGCCGGATAAATACCCTGCGAAGCGATGCCGCGGTCGAGTACCGTCGTTGCGTCCAGATGCGTAAACGTCGTTGCCGGAGCCGGGTCTGTCAAGTCATCCGCCGGCACATAAACCGCCTGTACGGATGTGATAGAACCACGCTTGGTGGATGTAATACGCTCCTGCAGCGCACCCATTTCGGTTGCCAGCGTCGGCTGATAGCCTACTGCGGACGGCATACGGCCGAGCAGAGCAGATACCTCCGAGCCTGCCTGCGTGAAACGGAAAATGTTGTCGATAAACAGCAGCACATCCTGATTCTCGCGGTCACGGAAATATTCTGCCATCGTCAGACCGGACAGAGCGACACGCATACGTGCTCCTGGCGGCTCGTTCATCTGACCGTACACGAGTGCGGTCTTGTTCAGAACGCCGGACTCTGCCATTTCGCCGTACAGGTCATTGCCCTCACGGGTGCGCTCGCCGACACCGGAGAATACCGAGATGCCGCCGTGCTCCTTGGCAACGTTGTTAATCAGCTCCTGAATCAGGACGGTCTTGCCTACACCTGCACCGCCGAACAGACCAATCTTACCGCCCTTTGCGTATGGGCAAATCAGGTCAACGACTTTGATGCCGGTTTCCAGAATATTTACCGCACCTTCCTGCTCCTCAAACGTCGGAGCCGGACGATGGATTTCCCACTTTTCTTCGGTCTCTACCGGTTTGCCGTTGTCAATCGGCTGACCGAGCAGGTTGAACATACGTCCCAGTGTCTCTTCGCCGACCGGCACGCGGATGGATCCGCCGGTATCCACTGCCTTTGCGCCGCGAACCAGACCGTCTGTCGAGCTCATGGCGATGCAGCGGGCTGTGTTGTCGCCGATATGCTGTGCCACCTCAGCGATAATGGTCTCGCCGTGGTTATCTACTTCCAGTGCATTGAGAAGGTTAGGAAGCTGTCCGTCTGCAAATTTCACATCAAGTACCGGGCCGATAACCTGCGACACGGTACCCACGTTTTGCTCGTTCATGCACATTTCTCCTTCTTAGTTTCTTTGCTCGCGCGGCGGAAGGGCATTATTCGCCCTCCGCGCCCGCTACAATCTCCGTAATCTCCTGCGTAATCGCGCCCTGACGAGCACGGTTGTACTTCAGGCTCAGATCTTCTATCATATCGTCCGCATTCTTGCTTGCAGAATCCATGGCCGTGCGGCGTGCCGCCTGCTCCGATGCATAGGACTGGCACAGCGCGCCATAAAAGATACCGGCGATGTACTCCGGCACAATCGCATTGAACACGGTCTCCGGACTCGGCTCATACAGGGTCATCGCGCCGCTTGCATTTTTCGCCTCGCTCTTTTCATACGGTACCGGCAGTACCTGCATGACTGTCGCGTGCTGGGTCAGCATGGAAACGAAATTGGTATACACGATATAAATCGCATCAAAAGAGCCCTTGACAAATTCCTTGGCGAGCATATGCGCCGCGGTATGGCAGTTGCCGATGCTGGCATCCTCTGCCACGGTATATGCCTCGGTCAGAATTTCCATATTCCGTCTCTTGCAGTATTCCATTGCCTTTTTGCCGACCGGAACCGTGCACACCTCTGCACCGTTCTGCTGCGCGATATGACTCTCGACCAGCTTCATCACATTGCTGTTGTAGCCGCCCGCGAGTCCTCTGTCACCGGCAATGATGACATAGCAGACTTTTTTGATCTCTTCCCGCGGCTCCACGAACGGAGACTTGAAATCTCGTTTTCCATAGGCAATTCCCGTCATGGTTTCATACAGGATGTTGAAAAACGGCTCCGTGCGTTCAATGCGCTCGCGCGCGCGGCGCACCTTGGACGAAGCTACCAGCTCCATCGCTTTAGTGATCTGCCGCGTGCTCTGCACGCTCTTGATGCGGTTTTTGATCTCCTTCATAGAGGCTCCCATGTTTCAGCCTCCTTATCTTGTCTTGAGAAAAGCAGTCTTGACCGTTGTGATTGCATCTTTCAGCTTTTCTGTGGTCTCATCGCCCATCGTGCCCTTCTCGCGGATCTCTGCCAGCACATCCGGATTGGCATCCAAGTGTGCATACAGCTCGCGCTCGAAGTCCAGAATATCCTCGACCTTGACATCTTCGAGCATATTATTGGTGACGGCATAAATGATAGCAACCTGATTTTCTACCGCAATCGGTGCGGTGCGGTTCTGCTTGAGCACCTCTACGATGCGTTCGCCCTGCGCCAGACGGCGCTTGGTGTCCTCATCGAGGTCAGAACCGAACTGTGCGAACGATTGCAGCTCGCGGTACTGCGAGTATGCCAGCTTCAGTGTACCGGATACCTTCTTCATCGCCTTGATCTGCGCGTTGCCGCCGACTCGGCTGACGGAAATACCCGGGTTTACTGCCGGCATGATACCGGAATGGAACAGCTCTGTCTCCAAGAAAATCTGACCGTCTGTAATCGAAATAACATTGGTCGGAATATACGCGGAGACATCGCCCGCCTGTGTCTCGATAATCGGCAGAGCAGTCAGCGAACCGCCGCCGTTGTCATCGTTCAGACGCGCTGCGCGCTCCAGCAGTCTGGAGTGCAGATAAAAGACATCGCCCGGATATGCTTCACGTCCTGGCGGTCTGCGAATCAAAAGAGAAAGCGCACGGTAGGCTACGGCGTGCTTGGACAGGTCATCATATACCACAAGGACATCCTTGCCCTTATTCATGAAGTACTCGCCCATCGCGCAGCCGGAGTACGGTGCGATATACTGAAGCGGTGCCAGCTCCGACGCGGTCGATGCCACGACAATCGTGTAATCCATCGCGCCCGCCTTGGTCAGATCCTCAACCAGCGTCGCTACCGTCGAATTCTTCTGACCGATGGCAACATAGATGCAAATGACATCTTTTCCGCGCTGGTTGATAATCGTATCTACTGCCAGCGTAGTCTTACCGGTCTGGCGGTCACCGATAATCAGCTCTCGCTGACCTCTGCCAATCGGAATCATGGAGTCAATCGCCTTGATACCGGTCTGCAGCGGTACATTTACCGGCTGACGCTCGATAATGCCCGGTGCCGGAGACTCAATCGGACGGGTCTCTGTCGCTTCAATCGGGCCTTTGCCGTCTACCGGCTGACCCAATGCGTTTACGACGCGGCCGAGAAGCGCCTCGCCGACCGGTACGGATACAACCTTGCCGGTGCGCTTGACGGTATCTCCCTCACGAACACCCTTGTCAGAACCCAGCATAACGATGGAGACCGAGTTCTCTTCGAGGTTCATTGCCATGCCGTATTCGCCGTTGGCAAACGATACCAGCTCGTTTGCCATAACATTTTCCAGACCGTCTGCGCGCGCGATGCCGTCACCGATCAAGATAATGGTGCCGGTCTCGCTCTGCTCGATCTTTGTATCATAATTTTTTATCTGTGCTTTAATTACACTGCTGATTTCTTCTGGACGTAACTGCATAGTCTCACCAACTCTCCCAACTTATGCGATAGAGTGCAGCAGCTTGCTGCGGATCGCATCCAGTTTATTCTTTACGGTGCCGTCCATCTGGAGTCCTTCCATTTGCAGGCGCACGCCGCCCAAGACAGACGGATCGACGCGCTGTTCCAGATGAATTTTCTTGCCGGTCAGACTGCGCAG
>NZ_JBNMHC010000147.1:0-5274 GCF_050872565.1 Butyricicoccus sp.
CAGCGAGCACGCCATCGGAATCAGCAGCAGCGAACCGCCGGCAACACCGGAAGCGCCGCACGCTGCGAGCGTTGCGAGCAAGCTGAGTACCAAAGCCGTCGGAATGCTGACAGACATGCCCAGCGTATGTACCGCTGCCATTGTCATGACTGTAATGGTGATTGCTGCACCATTCATATTGATGGTTGCACCGAGCGGAATCGATACCGAATAAACATCTTTATCCAGACCCAGCTTTTCACACAGTGCCATATTGACCGGAATATTTGCCGCCGAGCTGCGCGTAAAGAATGCCGTCACGCCGCTTTCTTTCAGGCAGCGGAATACCAGCGGATACGGATTTCTGTGCAGGCACAGGGCTACAATCAGCGGATCGATAATCAGAGCAATGACCGCCATACAGCCGACGAGCAGCAGCAACAGACTGCCGTAATCCTTAAAGATGCCCAAGCCGTTCTGCGATACCGTGGTAAATACCAGACCCAGAATGCCAAACGGTGCCAGATTGATAATCCAGCGCACAGCCTGCGATACCGCATTGGACAGCTCCGTGAGCGATTCCTTGGTGTGGTCAGAGGCAATCTTGCGCAGAGCCAGACCCAGAATAATAGCCCAAGTCAGCACGCCGACATAGTTGGCGTTTGCCATCGCATCAATCGGATTGGATACGACGTTGTTGAGCAGATTGCTGAAAATCTCTGCCATGCCGCTCGGCGGTGTTGTCTCAGAAGTCGCAGCCTCGGTCAGCTTGAGCGTAACCGGAAAGGCAAAGCTGCCGCACACTGCCAATACCGAAGACAGCAGCGTGCTGAACAGATACAAGCCAATGACGGTGCCAAACTGCTTGCCGATGCCAGCGGAGGCCTGTGCCAGCGAGCTCATAACCAGAACAAATACCAGCAGCGGTGCGATTGCCTTCAGCGCACCGACAAACATGGTACCTAGAATGGAAATGCCTGTCGCCTGCGGCACAACCAGTGCTAGAATAATACCGACTGCCAAGCCAATGACAATGCGGAGAATCAGACTGAGATCATTCCATTTTTTGATGACATTTTTCATGTTTTCTCGTCCTTCTATACAGTATTCTCTCGATTTTCGTTGTAAAAATCAAAAAGCTTACTTATTGTAGCACATTTTCCCTCATTTCACAAGGCGAATCGCGGCCATCTGTCCCGGATTCTCTACTTTTTTCCACAGAAAATTTTACCAAAATTTCCAATAAAAATTTTCTATTTTTTATTAACCCCCGCTTACTTCCGTTTCTCCGTTTATCTTGAAAAAAATACGCAGAATTGCAGGATTTTTTGCGTTAAAAAGGCGTTTATCCGCAACTTTTTACACGTTAAAGTTAGGCTCCGTTTAGATTTATTTCATTTTTTTGAATTTTTTTAGTTGATTTCTCAAAAATCTATGATACAATAGGAACATAAGAAATTGCACAACGTTTGTGCTTCTTTATTAACATTGATATGTAAAGTTTTTTAGGAGGTATATCATTATGGCTTATCAGATTAGCGATGCATGTATTAGCTGCGGTTCCTGCGCTGGCGAGTGCCCGGTAGGTGCTATTTCCGAGGGTGACGGCAAGTATCAGATCGATGCAGGTGCATGCCTGGATTGCGGTTCTTGCGCTGGCACTTGCCCGATGGGTGCAATCTCCCAGGAGTAATTTGCTAAACATCAGCAATGTACATCAAAAGGCTTCGGTTTCAACCGAAGCCTTTTTTCATGCTCACAGGATAAAACAGAGACCGTTCCTTCCGAACGGTCTCTGTTGCTGTTTATGCTTCGTTTTCTTTGATCTTCTCCAAAATGCGGCAGATGAGTGCCGTTCTCTGGAACGGAGTCATCAGATAATAGCCATCGACATATGGCGCGATATGCTTGGCAATCTCAGAAGAAATCGTCACCGCAAGATCTTCGCCCTCTGCACGGTTCTTTCCCTCATACATTTGCGTGATGGTCTCATCGACGCGAATGCCGTTGATTTCACTGTCCATAAATCGCGCATTTTTTGCGCTGACAACCGGAATGATACCGCCCAAAATATAGGCACCTTGCAGTTCTTCTCGTGCTCGCTTGAGGTTTTCAAATGCCTCTTGGGTCAAAATCGGCTGTGTCAGGAAGCCAATGATACCGCGTTCCATCTTCGCCTTGGCAAGCCGCAGCTGTACATCAAAATTCAGCGCATTGACATTGAGTGCACCGAACAGATGGAACGGGCTCGGCAGAACCGTCTGTCCCAGCGAGGAGACAAAGGATGCCAGCTTACGGGAATTAAACTGATAGACGCTCTTGACTTCATCGCGCTCTGCTGTCGGAATCGGATCACCGGTGACGAGCAGAATATTGCGGATGCCTTCCGCGTGCAGTCCCATGAGCAGTGCCTTGGTCGCATTGAGATTTCGATCACGACAGGTCATATGCGGCAGCGCATCCATGTTCAGCTCGCGGCGAATTTTGCACGCCAGCAGGCTGGAATCCACGCGGGCGCGCGCAATCGGGCAATCGGCAATCGTGATAATGTCGACATCGGCGCCCTTGAGCATCCATGCGCCGCTCATAAACTTGCTCAAATTGGCATTAGCTGGCGGGTCAAGCTCTACCGCAACAACCTTTTCTCCCTTGCGCAGCTTTTCCCAGAACAGGCTCTCCGGCAGCGTATCAACCAGCTCTTCTCGCTGTTTTTTGCTGGTTTTCGGCTCGCCTGTGTGGCTATAACCATCCAACACCTTTTTGGTCTGCGCAATGTGCACCGGTGTCGTGCCGCAGCAGCCGCCCAAAATGCTTGCGCCTTCCTTTGCCATCTCCAACAGCTGTGCCGCAAAATACACCGGATCGCCCTCATAGAACGAACGGTTGTTGATGACGACCGGATAACCGGCATTCGGCATCAACGACAACGTGATACCGGTATGATCCAGCTCCTGTGCCAGTTCCAGCATATGCCGCGCGCCGCAGACACAGTTAAAACCAATGCAGTCAATCTCTGCACACGCCTTGATTTCGTTGAGCAAGTCTGCGGCAAAGCTGCCGTCACGGGAAAATCCATCCGGCTGAATCGCAAACGATACGATGATATACGCATCCGGATTCTTTTGCTTGATATACGCTGCAGTTTCCTTCAAGCCCTCTGCATTGGCATTGGTCTCAAACAGAAAATGCTGTGCTCCGAGCTGTAAAAAGCAATCCGCAACAAAGCGAAATTCCTCTCGAATATCCATGGTTTCCGGCAGTCCGGAAATCGGGCCAATATCCGCAAAGACATATGCTTGGTCTTTGGCCGCCTCGCAGGCAAGCTTCCAGCCCGCCTGAATGGTGCGCTCAACCAGTTCTTCGTTACCCTGAAAGTTGACGCGATTGACCGCAAACGTATTGGTCTTAATCGCCTTGCTGCCCGCCTCAATATATTCTCGATGAATGTCTGCAATCAGCTCCGGCTGGCTGAGATTAGCCAGCTCGCAGCCGCTTCCCACGCTCTGATTGCGCGTGGAAAAATAGGTACCCATGCCGCCGTCAAACAGCAGGATATGATGTTTGATATACTCTCGAATGTTATTCATGTTGTGTTATCCCAATACTTCCTTTGCTACATCGACGGATGCCTTGGCATCCTTGGTATAGTAATCTGCGCCGATTTCCTCAGCATAATCCGCCGTCAGCACGGCGCCGCCGACCATGACTTTACAGTTATGTCCCGAAGCACGAAGTGCTTCAATCGTTCGGCGCATCGAATCTACCGTTGTCGTCATCAGGGCAGACAAACCGACCAGCTTGACATCTTCTGCAATCGCCGTGTCCACGACTTTCTGCACCGGCACATCTCGTCCCAAGTCAATGACTTGATACCCGTAATTTTCCAATACTACGCGCACAATGTTCTTGCCAATGTCGTGAATATCGCCTTCTACTGTCGCCATAATGATCTTGCCCTTGGAAACGCTCTCGCCGCCGCGCTTGGCAATGCGCAGTTTAATCAAGTCAAAGCCCGCACATGCCGCATTGGCAGCATTGATGAGCTGCGGCAGGAAAATTTTCTGCTTTTCATATTTATCGCCGACCAAGTCCAAAGCCGGAATCAGCTTTTGATTGATGACATCCAGTTCGGACATGGTTTCCAGCAGCTTTTCCGTCAAATCGGCAGTCTCCTGCTTGAGGCCCTTGAGTACAGCATCCGCGATGCTCATTTCCTTGGATGCTCCACTGTTGTTCTTTGGCTCTTCCTCCACATTGGCAAATCGCTCAATGTACGCCTCACAGCCAACATCTTCGCCGGACAGTGCGCGATAGGACACAACGGTATCCATAATCGGCTTCAAGTTCGGGTTGATAATCGGCAGATCCAAGCCGCACCACATCGCCTGTGTCAAGAAATTGGTTGTGATATTGTTTCGCTCTGGCAGACCAAACGAAATGTTGCTGACACCAAGCACACAATGCAGTCCCAGCTTTTCATGTACCATGCGGACAGCCTTTAAGGTCTCTACCGCTTGCTCCTGCTGGGCAGAAATTGTCAGGGTCAGGCAGTCAATGAGTACGTCTTCTTTCGGAATGCCATGCTGCATAGCTTCCTGCATGATCTTTTCCGCCATGTCAAACCGCGCCTGTGCCGTCTGCGGAATGCCGGATTTATCCATCGTCAAGCCGACTACTGCCGCGCCATACTTCTTGACAATCGGCAAAATCGTATCCAGCTTATCTTGTTCTGCATTGACCGAGTTGACAATCGCACGGCCGCTGCACGCGCGCAGACCGGCCTCAATCGCCGCCGGATCCGACGAGTCAATTTGCAGCGGCAGAGAAACGACACTCTGTACCGCCTTGACCACGGCCGTCATCATTTCCGCCTCATCAATGCCCGGCAGACCTACGTTAATATCCAAAATATCTGCGCCGGCGTCCTGCTGTTCAATCGCGCGCTCCATAATATAATTGAAGTCGCGCTCTCGCAGTGCCTGCTGGAAGCGTTTTTTGCCGGTCGGATTGATGCGTTCACCGATGACACGCACGCCGCCAAAATCCGTCATATGGCTCGCAGAGCAAACGCCGCGCTTGCGCACCGGCCGAACATCTTCTTTGGCATCCGGCAGCGCCGCCAATGCCGCGATAAAGTCCGGCGTTGTGCCGCAGCAGCCGCCCAAAATCGAGACACCCAGCTCCGGGAATTTTGCCATCTGTCTGCCAAATTCCGCCGCATCCATATCATATCCACCGGTTGCCGGATCCGGCAGACCGGCATTCGGCTTGACAATCAACGGCTTGTCCGTCCAC
>NZ_JBNMHC010000148.1:0-5229 GCF_050872565.1 Butyricicoccus sp.
AGAATATCATAAATCCATCATCCTGTCAAGCACTTTTTTCTTCCGATCAGTACTTTTTTCATTCAACTGATGTATTCGTGATGCCCTCTCGTTGAGTGCCTGAATAGAATACACCTTTTTCGCCACAAAGTCAACACTTTTCTTATTATTTTTATGTTTTTTTGCATAACTCATCAATACTCTATGTATGTTATACTCTTTAAAATTTTCTGTAAGTCCAGCAAGCACTCTTTATCTTCTACATGAGCAAAGCAAGCTCGAATCGTCAATTGAATGTCTTGCTCCGCCGTTCGTCTACTCACCACTCCCTGTATCTCTGCTCCGTGTTCACGCAGCCACTGCATGATCTGCTTTGTCTCAGTCATATCCGATACGCCTATAATTATCGTCGTTGTCTGCGATTCCCGTTTATACATATTGATACGAAACAGTTCTTGAATCAACGTAATCAATATAGTCAGTGTAATTCCAACTGTGTACATACCGCAACCAATCGCCATGCCAACAGCCGCCACCGCCCAAATTCCTGCGGCCGTTGTCAAGCCATTTACGCTTTCCTTTCGCATAAAAATCGTTCCTGCGCCAAGAAAACTAACGCCTGTGACAATACCAGCAGCTACACGCGAAACATCGACACGAATGTTATCTCCATTCGCAAGTACATCAAAAAATCCATATTTAGAAATCAGCATCATTGCAGCGGATGCTACACAAACAATCATATGGGTGCGCATCCCCGCACTCTTTCTGTGTTCTGCACGTATATGATTTTGTCGTTCAAATCCGACAGCAAATCCGCAAGCGCAGCTGACCAGCAGTCGAATTACCCACATCAATTCAGGGAGCATTCGTTCCATATTGCAACCTCCCGTTTTCTTTTTATTATACGAGATCCGCCATAGAAACACAAGAAGAACCGCCTGTATTTTCCATACAAGCGGTTCTTCTCAACCATGCTTACGATTCTTGCAGTCTTTCCACTTTCATCTGGCTCTTATCTTCGTCCAGTACCATTTCAGCAATATCCGAGCAATATTCGCCGATGCACTCCAAGTCATGCAGCACATCAGTATAAGCTACCGTATTTTCCGGTGAACAAGAACCCAAATTCAACCGCTCCATGTGCTTCTTGCTCAGTCGGCGTTCCAAATCCTCTACTGTTTCCTGCTGATGCACAACCAAACGTGCTGTCTTTGTATCTGCATCATGCAGTGTCTGTACGGTAAGTTTGAGCATGTTGCGGACATGATCAAAACCTTCCTGTAATTCTTGAATTGCTTGTTCTGTGAACGTATATTCCTTTTCGCTCTTGAGCTTAGCAAAATTGGTAATGCTCATGTATTGGTCACCAACACGCTCAATGTCGCTCACAGCACGAATCATGCCGGATACACGGGCGGACTGATTCTGCGTCAGGCTGCCAGTCTTGCACAAGCTAGACAGATATTCCGTTACTCGATCCTGCAAAATATCTACAACATCTTCCAGCTGATCGACCTGCTGCATCGCTCCCTTATCTTCATGCAAAAAGGCCTGCTTTGCCTTTTCCGCCATGTCAGAGACATACTCTGTAATGCGAGTCATCTCCATGGTAGCCAAGCGAATGGCAGCTTCCGGCTGCTGAAGCACATTGTTGTCGAGATAGCGCGGCTCATACAGCGGCTTCTCTGCTAAATCCTTCTTGCTCTCCGGCAAAATCGTCATAACAATCTTTACCATGAGTGGGATAAGCGGCAGCCAAATCAGTGTATTGGTGATATTAAAACACGTATGCGCATTCGCAATCTGACGCGAAATTACTTCGATTTCCGGTCCCTTTGGCGAGATAAACTGAATAAACTTTGCGTACCACGGCACGAACCAGATAAAAATAAATGTACCAGTTACATTAAAGACGCAGTGCGCCAAAGCCGTGCGCTTTGCATTGCGCGGCTGTCCGATGGATGCAAGCAAGGCAGTAATCGTCGTACCAATATTATCACCGAGCAAAATCGGAATAGCACCGGTTAATCCCAAGATACTTGTCACTCCGTCTGCCATTGGCTGCGAGGCGAAGTTCTGCAAAACAGCAATAGTTGCCGAGCTGGACTGCACAACTAGTGTCATCAGCGTACCAACCAACACGCCCAACGCCGGAATATGCGCAACCTGTTCAATCAGCTGAACAAAAACCGGACTGCTTGCCAGCGGCTTCATTACAGAGCTCATTGTTGTGATGCCGACAAACAGCAAACCAAAAGCGAAGATTGTCTGTCCAATGTTTTTCAACTGTTCCTTCTTCGGGAAGAAGTACAGTACGAAGCCGATAAAGACGATTGGCCAAATAAAGTCATCAATACTAAACGCGATAATCTGTGCAGTCATCGTCGTGCCAATATTTGCGCCAAAGATAACTGAAATTGCCTGCGGCAGCGTCATCAATCCTGCACTGACAAAACCAATTGCCATAACTGTCGTTGCCGAGCTGCTCTGCAACACGGCGGTGACAAGTGCGCCAGCCAACATGCCGACAAGCGGGTTCTTAGTCAGAACACTCAACACTTTCTTCATTTTTTCGCCGGCTGCCTTTTGCAGACCCTCACTCATCAGATTCATGCCGTAAATAAATACTGCAAGTCCACCGAGTAATCCGGCAATGGTCGATACCATTTCTTGATTCATAATGATTCTCCTTTAATAATCCTGCTTTTAGACTACCAGATGCATGTAAAGTTTTACCCATGCGCTATGTAAAGTTTTCGTATGGTTTTCAAAAAGCCCTGACAGAATATTCACAAGAAGAATCGATTTTTTCGAGAAAAATTCCGAAAAAATCGCGAATCATAGATAAAATTTATGTAAAGTATATTTTTTCTCTTTACAATAGTTCCCGCGTTACAATAGACGTTTGTACATGAATGACAGGTCTTCGGACGGTCTGTCCATATAATAGATGCTTTTGCAGCAGCAAAATCGCCTGTCGCACCTGTGCAGTAAAATCCTGTTCCACCACAAAGTCTACAGCACCGGTTTTCAGAGCATGTTTTGCTACCGGTGTCAGATCATTGACAACTACGGTCATGCGACGGCGCGTTTTGGCCAGCGCATCAATACACGCCTTGACATCTTCTGTTCCCATATAGATACCATGTAAATTGGGTTGTGTTGTCAGTGCCTGACTCACTGCATCATAGGTCAAATCATATCTCTCATAACATTCTTTTAAATCATAGCTGTCTGACGGAAAGCCCAACGTTTTGAGATGTTCCAAAAATCCATCAATACGCACGCGATGCGAACGAAACTCCATATTTCCTGTGATAACAAGAATCCGGTCTTTGGCAGACAAGCTGCGCGCCATCAATCCGGCGGCAATTCTGCCGGATTTCATCAAATCCTGTCCCACATGGCAAACGCGCGTGCTGTCCGGCAAATCAGAATTGTACGTCACAACGACAACGCCTGCTTTGGTCAGTCGTTCGATTTCTGCGGCAATCACAATATTATCCGGCGCATTGATAACCAAGCCGCGCGCACCGCTTTCCAGCAGATCCTCACAGACACGAATATATTCCCCATCCGACCGACTATTCATGCGCCGCACATCCAGCTGGATTCTTCCGGTATTCAGCTCTCGCTCCGCCAAATGAATGCCGCGCAGCGTACTGTTGGTAAAATACTCATCCTGCCAGTGCGCCACAATGACGCCGATATGAATCTTCTCTACACCCTGAAATCGTGTATCCTTTCGATAGCCAGTCTCTTCGATAATGCGCAGCACGCGTGCACGCACCTCCGCACTGACATCCGGCTGATTATTTAACACGCGGCTGACAGTTCCTCGAGATACTCCCGCCATCGCCGCAATACTTCGTACTGTTGGTTTCATGTTCTCACCTCCCTGTCAGTATATCATATATTTTTGATTTTTGTCACGCGTCACGGAAAAATACGGCGTTTCCTCGCCATTTTCTTGTGTAGAATGCACCAAGCATTTTTAAACTTTAATGCAGGTATACAAACCTGTTTTCTATGTATTGACTTCTTTTTCAAAACATTTTATACTGTGTACAACAAAAAACGAACCGATGAGAAAAACCAAAAATGTATCATTTCTCACAAATATACGAGGAGGAAATTGTATATGAAGACCATCAAAGTTGGCATCGCCGGACTCGGCCGTCTGGGCAAAGTACACGCAAACAACATCGCTTTTAAGATTCCAAACGCAACCCTGACCGCTGCTTGCTCTATTGTTCCGGCAGAGCTGGAATACGCAAAGAATGAGCTGGGTGTCACCGATCTGTATTCCGATTACCGGGAAATGTTGGAAAAGGCAGACATCGACGCTGTTGCCATTGTAACCACTTCCTCTGAGCACTGCTGGCAGATCGAAGCTGCTCTGGATGCAGGCAAGCACGTATTCACCGACAAGCCGCTCGGCGTCGATCTGGAGCAGTGCAAGCAGGCAGAAGCTGCCGTAGAGCGCAATCCGGATCAGGTATTCTTCCTCGGCTTTATGCGCCGCTACGATTCTTCCTATGCATACGCAAAGAAGAAGATTCAGGAAGGTGCTATCGGCAAGCCGTATATGGTTAAGGCTATCGGCATTGACCCGGAAGCACTGGTTGAAGGCTCTATCAAGTTTGCAGCTACTTCCGGCGGCATCTTCATCGACATGGCAATCCATGACATCGATCTGATGCGTTGGTTCCTCGAAGATGAGCCGACTGAAGTATACGCTCTGGGCGCAACCTTCAAGCATCCGGAATTCCAGGCTGTCGGCGATGATGAGACCGCAGTTGCTACCTACAAGTTCAAGAATGGCGGTATCGGCGTGATTCACGTAGGCCGTACCGCACCGCATGGCTACCATGTAGAGACTGAAATCATCGGCACCGAAGGCAGCATCCGCATCAGCCCTGTACCGGAAAAGAATCTCGCTATGCTGTACAACTCCAACGGCGTTGTAACCGAGTGTGTAGAGGGCTTCCCAGAGCGTTTTGCCGCTGCTTATCTGGCAGAAATGCAGGAATTCATCGACTGCATCTGCGAAAACAGAAAGCCGGGCGTAACCGTATACGACGGCACCAAGTCCACGGCTATCGGCTTCGGCACCACCGAGGCATGGAAGTCCGGCAAGGTTGTTGAGCTGTAAGTTTATCTTTCGTCCATCCAAGACTGCGTTTCAGACTTTGTTCCAGAAACGCAGTCTTTTTTTCGCCGTGCATTTCTGGTATAATAAAGATG
>NZ_JBNMHC010000149.1:0-5213 GCF_050872565.1 Butyricicoccus sp.
AGCCTGTCCGACTTGAAAAAGCGCTGCGGTGATATTCTGGTTGCTTATCGCTATGATGGCTCCCCGGTTTTCGCCCGTGATCTCAAGGTAGACGGCGCAATGTGTGCTCTGCTCAAGGATGCTATCAAGCCAAACCTCGTACAGACCTTGGACGGTTCTCCCTGTCTGATGCACGGCGGCCCGTTTGCGAACATTGCACACGGCTGCAATTCGATTGTTGCCACTCGTCTGGCTCTCAAGCTCGCAGACTACACCATTACCGAAGCAGGCTTCGGCGCTGATTTGGGCGCAGAGAAGTTCTTCGACATCAAGTGCCGCAAGGCTGGTTTCAAGCCGGATTGTGCCGTTATCGTTGCAACCATCCGCGCGCTGAAGTACAACGGCGGTGTGCCGAAGGATGAGCTCAATGCAGAAAACCTGAATGCGCTCAAGGCTGGCTGTGTCAACCTGCAAAAGCACATTGAAAACATCGGCAAGTTCCATGTTCCGGTTGTTGTTGCCATCAACCGCTTCCCAAGCGATACTGATGACGAGATCGAGTTCCTGCGCCATGTCTGTGAGGATATGGGTGCTCGTTATGCTTTGTCCGAAGTATTTACCAAGGGTGCAGAAGGCGGTTTAGAGCTGGCACAGATGGTTATGGAAGAAGCAGACAGCGGCAAATCGCAGTTCCAGATGCTGTATCCGGACGAGATGCCGCTCAAGGAAAAGATCGAGACCATTGCCAAGGAGATTTACGGTGCAGACGGCGTAACCTATTCCCCGGCTGCTGAGATGTCCCTCAAGGCGATTGAGAACCTTGGTTACGGCAACCTGCCAATCTGTATGGCAAAAACACAGTATTCTCTGACCGATGACCCGAAAAAGCTCGGCAGACCGACCGGATTTAACATCAACATCCGCACGGTTCGTGTCAGCGCCGGTGCAGGCTTTGTTGTCTGCGAGACCGGTAAGGTTATGACCATGCCGGGTCTGCCGCGCACCCCATCGGCATTCAACATTGATGTCGATGATGACGGCAAAATCACCGGTCTGTTCTAATTGTACAGGAAGTTTATCATTCATGATTCAAATGCAAACACACAACGTCACAGAGACCGAGCAGGCAGGCGGACAGTTGGCAAAACAGCTGTCTCCTGGCGCTGTGGTCGCTTTCACCGGTGATTTGGGTGCGGGAAAAACGGCATTTTGCCGCGGATTTCTACACGCACTCGGATACACCGGCCGCGTCACCAGTCCGACTTTTGCTATCGTCAACGAGTACGAGACGGATTTGTGCCGCGTCTGCCACTTTGATATGTATCGTATCTTAGATGAAGACGCGCTGTACGACATTGGCTGGGACGATTACTTCGACGGAGATACCATCCTGCTCGTCGAATGGAGTGAAAATGTCTTCGGTGCACTGCCGGAAGACTGCATCACCGTGGATATTCGCCGCGGCGATGCCGAGGATGACCGCATCATTACCATCAAAGGAGGCGCACTGCATTGAACATTTTAACGCTGGAATCTTCCTCTCTGTCCGCCTCCGTGTGCATCACGGAAGATACCAAACTTTTGGCGCAGTCCTTTCAAAACTGCGGCTTGACGCACAGCGCGACATTGCTGCCGATGATTGACCACATCATGACTTCTTCTCAGCTGACGCTGGCTGACATTGATGTGATCGCCTGCGTGACAGGCCCAGGTTCCTTCACCGGTGTCCGCATTGGTGTCTCGACGGCAAAGGGCATTGCAGATGCCAAAAATATTCCGTGTGTCGGCGTATCCAGCTTAGCCGGTGCCGCATGGAATGTTGCACCGCTCACGGATCGCCTAATTTGTCCCGTCATGGACGCACGGCGCGGACAATTATACAATGCGCTATTTGTCTATGAAGACGGCACGCTGCGCCGTCTCACGCCAGACCGCGCTATCGCCATGGAAGACCTAAAAAAAGAGCTGATTTCTCTCGGAAAATCCGTTCTGCTGGTTGGAGATGGCACGCAAATATGTTATAATAATTTTAGCCTTTCTGATGCATTGGATGTCACAATGGCTCCATCCGGTCTGATGTACCCCTGTGCTTGGGGTGCTGCGATGGAAGCCTATCATCTGGCAAAAGAAGGCAAGATGGTCTCTGCCGCCGCATTACTGCCGAGCTATCTCCGCCAGCCGCAGGCTGTGAGAGAACGGCTCGCACGCGAAGCAGAACAGGCCGCACAATCATCTATGAAAAAGGAGTAATGAATCATGGCACAGGTTCACGTTATGGATCATCCGCTTATCGTACACAAGCTGTCCCTCATGCGCGATAAGTACACCGGTTCTAAGGAATTCCGCGAGGCAGTAGAGGAAATCTCTTCCCTGCTGTGCTACGAAGCTACCCGCGATCTGCCGCTCAAGGAGGTCGAGATTGAGACCCCAATCGCGCACGCAAAAGTCCGATACATCTCCGGCAAGAAGCTGGCTGTTGTCTGCATCCTGCGCGCAGGTCTCGGCATGGTAGACGGTATTCTGGATCTGATTCCGAGCGCAAAGATCGGTCATATCGGTCTGTATCGCGATCCGGATACCTTACAGCCGGTAGAATACTACTGCAAGCTGCCGAATGACATCGAGAGCCGCGATGTTATCGTGGTTGACCCGATGCTGGCTACCGGCGGCACGGCAAACGCTGCTATTCAGTTCCTCAAGAATTACGGCGTAAAGAACATCAAGCTGCTGTCTATTCTGGCAGTTCCAGAATCCCTGTCTTCTATTCAGGAGCAGCATCCGGATGTTGAAATTTACTGCGCAGCAATCGATGAAAAGCTCAACGACAAGGGCTACATCGTTCCGGGCGTAGGCGACGCTGGCGACCGTCTGTTCGGCACCAAGTAATTTCGCACAAGCAAAAGACCGACGCAATTGCGTCGGTCTTTTTTTGTACCTAATGTTGCTCAAGCTCAATCGGAATATTCTCGTACCATTTTAAACAGCTGTGTTCGATTGCGTATGCTCAATTTTTTATAAATATTCAAAATATGCTTTTTCAGTGTATTGTTGGTAATGGTCAACTGACCGCAGATAATATCATTCGGCAATCCCTGCATGAGCAGCCCCAAAATGGTCGTCTCCCGCGCTGTCAGGCGGAATTTTTCCTCACATTCGTGAATGCTTAATTTCTCATGCTGTCTGACATGCTCTTGATAACACCTTGCCGTGCGCAGTGCCAGATGTTCTTTGACCATGTCCAGCAAAAAGACATCATCATAAACAAAATCCGGCTGCCCAGCTTTGCGATAAAAAGAAATCTTCCCCAGCACTTTCCCTTCAAATGCCGGTAAAATATGCACGCTGTGCTGAAAGCCTTCCTCTTTGGAAAACCGCCGAAAACACTCGGTCTTTTCCAGCTCATCCGCAGAAAAAACATCGCTCTCTCGATACACCATACTTTTTCCGCCCATCAGCAGTCCGCGGCTGAAATCTTTTTCCTGATAGGCATCCAAGTATTCCTGCGCCGTTGCTTCCGGATAGTTACAGCACACAGCATGTGTCAGCTTTGGCAGCTCTGTATCCGAGGAATAATAAAAGACCGCTCCATCAAAATCCATGAGCAGCCGCATCTGTTCTAAAAAATTCCGGCACATCTCATGGAAATCTGCGATTTGATGAATCTGATAGGTAATATTGTTGAAAATAACCCAGTCATTGGCTTCCTGAATATGCAAATTTTTCCGCCTCCAAACAAAAAAAGACGTCTTACGGAGTAATTCCGTAAAACGCCTTTGTTCTACTAATATAGTGTTATCTTACCATGTTGTGTCCCAACTGTCAAGCATGATTACCAGAAATTCTGTCACGAAGCTTCCGATACTTCTGTCTCTTCCGTCAAGGTTCCTGCAACAGCTTCATGCAGCCAAGCACTTGCCTTATCGGTAGCCAGCCAATTGATAAACACGGTTTCCGGATCGTTGGCATCTGCATCAGCGCGAACCGCTGCATAAACATCCTGCGTCAGCGTATAGTCGGCATCACTCGGCAGCTTGCCATCTACCGTCACAACCGTTGTTTGTTCCGGCTGTCCGTTTTGCATGAGTGTGCCATACGTCGTATAGCACAGGGTTCCCTGTGTATGCGGGCACGCCGCAGTAAGCGTATCTTCGCCTTGCTGCACGGTGACACCCGCACAATCCTGTCCGAAAATAGAGGCAAACAACTTGCGGCTATCTGCATTCTTTGCGGCAGCATAGCCCTTCCATGTATCCGATTGCAGCTCAAATGCCTGCAAAACCTCACTCTTTGTCAAAGCTATCGGTTCATCGGTTCCGCCCGCCAGAATAACCAGTGCATCGGTTCCGATTTTATGCAGGGTAATTCCCTGCTCTTTTAATCGCTGCTCCTGCTCTGCTGATGGCGCATAGCCGATGGCAGCATCTAAATCTCCGGCAAGCAGAGCATTCCATGCATCATCACTGGTCTGCATCGTCAAAACTTGACGTGCGGACTCTTCATAGGTCTCTCCGCAGGCAGCTGCTCGCGCCAAGCCCGCAGGCAGTTTTAATGCCGCACTGCATCCCAATGTGAAATCATTAGAAATCTTATCGACAACGGTCTCTTCTGTCTGTGTCGATTCTGCACTGCCCGTCGGTGTTTTCGCCGGAGCCGCACCGCATCCCGTCAGCACGGCACAGCACAGTGCTGCGGCAAGGAGTTGTTTTTTCATGCTATTTCCTCCTTCTTATACACCGGACAGCTGCGTCCGAACGACCCATTTGCCATGCGAATCAATGATTCCTGTCCATTCATTCTGTACAGCAGCAAAATATCCGCCGCCAACACTTTCAATGCTGTTATATCCCGCACGCAAAACCGTCTTTGCCTTGGTATTTCCGATTCCCTGCAATCCAGTTGTCGGATTGGCGATAGTAAAATAGCTGTCTGTCTGCGCGGATTCAGAATCCGATGCAACATAATCATAGGCACGCAGACCGCTGAGTGTCTCTTCTTCCAAATCAAAGATCTGATAGCCCTCTGGCATTGCACCGATCAGTTTATCGCTCTGTTCATAAAAAACAGCTTCGCCTTCCAGTTCTATGCTCTTGAGGTCGTCAAAAATGACAGTATGTCCCTCTGCATTGGTATATGCAAAATAGTTATCCGGAAGCGGAATAAGCTCCTGTCCCTTGACATCACTCGGCAGAACCATTTTTTTATTCTTCCAGCCCGTGCTGATAACCACGCAACTA
>NZ_JBNMHC010000150.1:0-5203 GCF_050872565.1 Butyricicoccus sp.
TGATTTCTCCGACACCGCAGCTTGTCGATGTCATTCCGACGACCAATTTGGCAGAGCTGCGCCGCACGGCTGCTCCGGCGATTCTCATAGAAATTGCCTATCATGATAATCCGGATGATGCCAACTGGATTCGAGCCAATATTCGGGATATTGCGCGCAATCTGTCGGTTTCCACCGCGGATTATTTCGGTGTGCCGTTTCGCCAGGCGGTGAGCGGGTGAACCATCGATGGATGATTGTACAGGGACGAACCGTTTTTGCCGCAGGCATTGTGCTGGCAGCACTGTTGTTTGCGGGCGGATGCCTGTTTTCTCGCGGCGTGTCTGTGTCCGCAGATCAGCCGGTAATTTTATTGCCTACAGCGATGTATCACAGCGTGACCGATGAAGGAGACTCTCCGTCGCAGTATGTCATTTCGCCGTCTATGCTTGAGCGCGATCTGCAATATCTTCAGGCACACGGGCGGGAGACGATTACCATCCATGATTTGCTGGCTTATGTAAAACATGGCACAGAATTGCCGGAAAAGCCGGTACTATTGACGTTTGATGACGGGTATTATAATAACTATAAATACGCTTATCCGCTGCTCAAACAGTATGGAATGCAGGCTGTGCTGTCGCCGGTCGGCAGCCTAACCGAGCAGTTTTCTCAGACCGATGACACGGAACATGAAGTGTGGTCGTATTGCACCAAACAGGAACTCAAGGAAATGGCGGATTCTGGTGTGATGGAGATACAAAATCATTCGTATGATTTTCATGAATTGAAGCCGCGCAAGGGATGTCTGCGCATGGCGGGAGAGACCGAAGCGGCCTATCGCCAGAACTTTTTGTCGGATACGCAGCAGGCACAGGATTTGTTTGTGTCGATAGGCATTGCGGCACCGGTGTGCTACACGTATCCATACGGCGCAGTCAATGCCGAAACAGCGGCACTGACAGAAGTGTACGGCTTTCCGGTCACATTGAGCTGTGAGGAGGGTGTGACGGCGATTACACGCGACACCGCGTGTCTGAGGGGCATTCGGCGCAACAATCGGGACGGCAGATTGACCAGTGAGCAGTTTTGGGACGCCTTGCTCGTAAAAACGGAGGGGTAAACATGGGATGCAACTGTCCAAACGGCTGCCGGATTGCCGATTTGCGCTGCAAAGAGGTGATTAGCATCAGCGACGGCAGCCGCCTTGGCTACGTCAGCGATGTGGAGATTGACACGTGCACCGGCAGGCTGTCCGCGCTTGTCGTACCGGCCAAAAATAATTTGGCGTTTTGGAATCGGAAACAGGACTATGTGATTCCGTGGGAGGCGATTCGCCGCATCGGCGACGACATCATTTTGACCAGCTTTTGCGCCAATGCACCGGAGTGGTCGGGAAATGCAAAAGAATTTTGAAAAAACGCGAAAATTTTTCTTGCGTTTGGCACAACGGTATGTTACAATCATCAAGTATGAAAAATACGCACACATCGCGTAAGCGGCGTGGTGCCCTGTGGCATAGACGCAGGGTCGCTGCCAAATGGAACGATGTGGAGGAAACAACTTTAGGAGGATATTTCAATGTCTGTAATTTCTATGAAGCAGCTGCTGGAAGCTGGCGTACACTTTGGTCATCAGACCAGAAGATGGAACCCGAAAATGGCTCAGTACATTTTCACCGAGAGAAACGGTATCTACATTATCGATCTGCAGAAGACCGTGAAGAAGCTGGAGGAAGCTTACTTCTTCGTTCGTGATACCGCTGCTGCTGGCGAGTCCATTCTGTTCGTTGGTACCAAGAAGCAGGCTCAGGACGCTATCCGTGAGGAAGCTGAGCGCGCTGGCATGTTCTATGTAAACGCAAGATGGCTGGGCGGTATGCTGACCAACTTCACCACCATGCGTACCCGTATCGCTCGTCTGAATCAGCTGAAGAAGATGCAGGAAGACGGCACCTTCGATCTGCTGCCGAAGAAGGAAGTTATCAAGCTGCAGCTGGAGATCGCTAAGCTGGAGAAGTACCTGGGCGGCGTAAAGGACATGAAGAAGCTGCCGGGCGCTATGTTCGTTGTAGACCCGCGCAAGGAGAAGAACGCAATCGCTGAGGCTCGCAAGCTGAAGATTCCGGTAGTAGCTATCGTTGATACCAACTGCGATCCGGACGAAGTTGATTACGTAATCCCGGGCAACGATGACGCAATCCGCGCTATCAAGCTGATCTCTGCTACCATGGCTAACGCTGTACTGGAAGGCAAGCAGGGCGAGCAGCTGGCATCTGAGGAAGCTGAAGAGAAGGCTGCTGAGTAATCTCTGATACAAAGCAAAAAGAAAAAGCCCGCCGCGTTGTTTCGGGCGGGCTTTTTTCACAAAAACGGAACGATTATATCTAGGAGGAATTTACACCATGGCATTTTCTGCAAAGGATGTAAAGGCACTGCGCGAGCAGACCAATGTTGGTATGATGGATTGTAAGAAGGCACTGACCGAAGCTGACGGTGACTTCGACAAGGCAATTGAGATCCTGCGTGAGAAGGGTCTGGCTAAGGCTGCTAAGAAGGCTAGCCGTGTAGCTGCTGAGGGTATCGTAAGCATCGAGATCTGCGACAAGTGCGGCGCTGCTGCAATCGTAGAGGTTAACTCTGAGACCGACTTCGTTGCTAAGAACGCTGACTTCCAGAAGTTTGCTTCTGACGTTGCTAAGGTTGTTATCGCTGAGAATCCGGCTGACATGGATGCTCTGAAGGCTGCTAAGATGGGCGACGTAACCGTTGAGGGCGCTCTTCAGGAGAAGGTTCTGACCATCGGCGAGAACCTGCAGATTCGTCGCTTCGAGCGTTACGATGAGAGCACCGTAAACGTTGGCTACACCCATATGGGCGGCGTTATCGGCGTACTGGTTGGTCTGGAAGTTTCCGACAACCTGAAGGGCAACCCGGCAGTTACCGAGCTGGGCAAGGACATCGGTATGCAGGCTGCTGCTATGCGTCCGCTGTTCATGGACAAGTCTGACGTTGACCAGGCTACTCTGGACAAGGAGAAGGAAATCCTGCTCATCCAGGCTACCGAGGAGAACAAGAACGCTGCTAAGCCGAAGCCGCAGCAGATCATCGAGAAGATGGTTATGGGCCGTATCGGCAAGTACTACGAGGAGAACTGCCTCCTGCAGCAGGCTTTCGTAAAGGAGAACAAGGTTTCCGTAGAGAAGCACATCGCTGCTGTTGCTAAGGAACTGGGCGGCTCCATCAAGCTGGTTAAGTACACTCGCTACGAGAAGGGCGAGGGCATCGAGAAGAAGCAGGACGACTTCGCAGCAGAAGTTGCTTCCATGGCTAAGTAATCTCAATACAGCGTCATTTTCAGCCCCTGCTTTGGGCAGGGGCTGTCTTTCAACGAAAACAATTCACTCAGTTGCGGTTTAATCTGCTAAAGTAAATGCTGGGCGAGAGAGGAGAACGACAATGGCACCACAGAAAGGCAATTTGATGACCTTCCGCGAAGATGTCCGCGTGCTGGACTGCACCATTCGCGATGGAGGACTGTGTAACGATTTCCGCTTTACCGATGATTTCGTTCGCGACCTGTACCAGACCAATCTGGCAACCGGTACGGACTATATGGAGTTCGGTTATAAGGCTTCTGTAGATCTGTTTAAGCCGGAGGATTTTGGTAAGTGGAAGTTCTGCAACGATGAGGATATTTATGATATTGTCGGAGACAACGACACCAATATGAAGATCTCCGTCATGGCGGATGTCGGACGTACCGATTATAAGCGCGACATTCGTGAGAGAAGCAACAGTCCGGTAGATTTGGTACGTGTGGCAACCTACGTCAAGACCATTCCGGCAGCCATCGACATGATTGAGCACTGCGCAAAGATGGGTTATGAGACGACTTGCAATGTCATGGCTGTGACACAGGCACGTCGAGAGGATTTGCTCGAAGCACTGGAACTGCTCGGTAAATCGCCGATCCATACCGTGTACATCGTAGACAGCTATGGCTCTCTGTATCCGGAAGAAATCCGCGATATTTCGGATATGTATCTGGAAAAGATGGACAAGTACGGCAAACAGGTCGGCATCCATGCACATAATAACATGCAGCTTGCCTTCGCCAATACCATTACCGCTTGTGCCAATGGCGTCAGCATGTTGGATGCAACGATGAACGGCATGGGCCGCGGTGCAGGCAACTGTATGATGGAGCAGCTCATGACATTTCTGCGCAATCCGAAGTATCAGCTGCCGCCGGTTTTGCGCTTTGTCGAACAGCATATGGATAAATTGCGCGAGGAAGGCGTCAAGTGGGGCTACGATACGCCGTACCTGCTGACCGGTTACATGGACATGCATCCGCGCACAGCGATTGCATTTACCAAGGATAATCGCCATGATTATGCAAATTATTTTGCAAATCTGGGTCACGAATAAAAAAACGATCTAGCTGCTGCCGTCAGGTTTTGCCTGACGGCAGTTTTTTGTGCCAATAAACAGAAAATTTAACAATTTTTATCTAGCTATTGTGCAAATTGAAAATTTAAGATATAATAATGTCACTATAGATTGGGAAGTAGGGAGGAGGCGAAGGCTGTGACATTAAGAAATTTACGCATTTTTCTGGCAGTTGCTGATTGCGGCAGCATGAGCGAGGCTGCGAAGAAGATGCACATTGCACAGCCATCTGTCAGCGGCACGATCAGCGAAATTGAGGAACGATACCAAGTGCGGCTGTTTGAGCGATTGGGCAGAAAGTTATATATTACACCGACTGGGGAACAGCTGTGTGAATATGCTCGGCATATCTTGTCCACATTTGACAATATGGAGCAGCGTCTGCACAATGCAGATAATACAGACATGCTTCGCATTGGCGCGACCGTAACCGTGGGAACTTGTATTCTGGGAGATGTACTCAATCAGTATATCGGGGAGACGGGAAATCCGGCACCGCGGGTACTCGTGGACAATACCCAAGTGATTGAGCAGCAGCTGCTGAAAAGCGAGTTGGATGCGGCAATCGTTGAGGGGAAAATCTCCAGTCCGGATCTCGTCACACAGTTTATGATGAATGATCCCTTGGCACTGGTGTGTGCAGCGGATCATAATCCGTTTGGAGAACGGCGGTGCGTCAGCATGGCAGAATTGCAAAATATTCCCTTTATTTTGCGCGAGAAAGGCAGCGGCACACGAGAGGTTTTTGAGAGTGCGATGCCGAATATCAA
>NZ_JBNMHC010000151.1:0-5188 GCF_050872565.1 Butyricicoccus sp.
CATTGACGGCATTAATCCAATGGAGCGCAGTTTTCAGGAGGCGCGCGAGGCAGGCGTGACCTGCTGTTTGGTATCTCCTGGCAGCTGCAATCCGATTGCCGGACAAATCGCTGCGATCAAGACGGCAGGCCGCCGGATTGACGATATGATTGTCAAACAGCCGTGCGCGATGAAATTTGCGCTGGGAGAGAATCCAAAATCATGCTATAATGATAAGGATGAGACGCCGGTGACCCGTATGGCGACGGCGGCACTCATCCGAGAGACGCTGTACAAAGCACAAGAATACGGCAGACAAAAGCAGCACGCAGAAGATCCGTCGGATCTGCCGGAGTACGATGCCAAGTATGAAGCACTGCTTCCGGTTTTGGATGGCACCTGTCCGGCGCATTTCCATGCGCACCGTGCGGATGATATGTTTACTGCTCTGCGCATTGCGAAAGAGTTTTCGATTAAACCGGTCATTCTGCATGGCACAGAGGCGCATCTTGTTGCAGATATTCTGGCAGAGGAACACGTACCGATTTGCGCCGGACCGTTTTTGACGGATCGCTCCAAGCCGGAACTGCGACACTTGACCGAGCAGGCACCGGCTCTGCTGACCGAAGCGGGCATTGAAACCGCCATCACAACCGATCATCCAGAGACCACACTCAAGCATTTCATGCAGTGTGTAGTAGCTGCTGTACAGGCAGGAATGGAACCGCTTGCTGCTCTTCAGGCTGTTACGATTGTTCCGGCTCGCATTGCTGGATTGGATGACAGAATTGGCTCGCTGCGTGTCGGCAAGGATGCCGATCTGCTGATTACGAGTGGCGATCCGCTGGATTACCGCACCAAGGTCACAGCCGTATACATTGACGGAAAACAGGTGAAATAATGCCGCACTTGGCATACAATACAGGAGGATTACACAGAATGAGAACCATCGAAGCAAAAGAGATTACCGCGCTGGTGCGCGAGCTGTGCATGAAGGCAAACTATGTCCTGCCGGAGAGCATCCGACAGTCTTATGTAGACGGAGAGCAGAATGAGAAATCTCCGCTCGGCAAGACCATTTTTGGCAAGATGATTGAAAACTGTGATATTGCCTGTAAGAATTCCGTGCCGATCTGTCAGGATTGCGGCATGGCTATTGTATTCGTAGAAGTCGGTCAGGATGTGCATATTACCGGTGGTCTGCTGGAGGATGCTGTCAACGAGGGCGTTCGTCAGGGCTATGTAGACGGCTATCTGCGTCTGTCCGTCGTTCGTGATCCGCTGCTCGATCGCAGCAACACCAACGACAACACGCCGGCTATTCTCTACACACGTGTTGTTGCCGGTGATGAAATTCATGTCACCGTCGAGCCAAAGGGCTTTGGCAGTGAAAACATGAGTGCACTCAAGATGTTTACCCCAGCAGCAAAGCCGGAGGACATTATTGACTTTGTTGTTGAGGCCTGCGACAAGGCTGGCTCTAACCCGTGTCCGCCGATTGTTATCGGTGTCGGTCTGGGCGGCACGGCAGATAAGGCGTGCTATCTGGCAAAGCGTGCGCTGATGCGTCCGGTTGGTCAGTTCAATGAGAATCCGGGCTATGCAGAGATGGAAAAGAAGATTATTGAGCGTGTCAACGCGCTGGGCATCGGACCGCAGGGCTTGGGCGGCACAGTGACCGCTCTGATGTGTGCCATTGATACGTATCCGACCCATATTGCCGGTCTGCCGTGTGCCGTCAACATTGGCTGTCATGTCACACGCCATGCAGAGGGAAAAATCTAAAATCACGAAATTTCAAGAAAACGTGAGAAAATAAGAGATTGTTTAAGCTATTCTATGCTCAACTCCAAATTCGCCGAATTTTGCCATGCGACATATTTGTCTCTGCGTGGTATAATATTCCCAACAAAAGAGGAAGAAACAAATGGAAATTTGTTGAAATAATACAACTTCTTGCGGCGCGTGCCGCGCAAAACTTCCTCTTCGACAAGTGAATAAAAAATTGGGTTGTTAAACCATAAGGAGTTGATGTTATGAAGATCACCATCGTTGAAAGAAAAATCAAGATTAGCGAAGAGCTCCGCGATTACGCTATCAAGAAGGTTACCAAGCTGGATCGGTATTTCCAGAAGGATACCTCCGCGACCATTACTTTCAGTGAGCTGAAGGGCAGACAGACGGCAGAAGTAACCGTTCGTCACAATGGCATGGTTTTCCGTGCAGAGGAAACCACGACAGATATGTTTGCTTCCGTGGATGGTATGATTTCGAGCATCGAGAGACAGATTCGCAGAAACAAGACACGTCTGGAAAAGAAGCTGCGTCAGGGCGCATTCGACAAGATGGCTGCCAATGAGGCAAGCCTCGCAGAGTTCGCTGAGGACAAGTATGAAGTCGTTCGCCGGAAGAAATTCGATGTTGCTTCTATGACCGTTGAGGAAGCTATTTTGCAGATGAATCTGCTGGAGCATCAGTTCTTCTTCTTCCGCAATGCCGAAGAGGATGACGCACCGGCTGTTATCTATAAGAGAGCTGCTGGCGGCTATGGCTTAATCGAGGGCAATTGATCTTCGTTTTGCATAGATAAAAGGGTAAGATAACAAGTATAGCAAAGCCTTCCGCGGGATCCCGCGGAAGGCTTTTTGGAATAAATAGATTGATTAACGAGGAAAAAGATAGATGACTTTATATGATGTGATAAAAAATGCAGTGCCAAGACTGGAGGCAGAGTATAACATGAGTCAAATCGTAAATCACTCTGCAAGTAAAGGCGCTTTGCGAGAGTTCTTACTTAAGGAAATTATTAGACCATTTCTTCCAAAGAGATATGGCTTATGCAACGGCGAATGTTTTGATTCACACAATGGGGTGAGCAAACAACTTGATGTTATAATTTATGATGATTTATTTTCATATGCTGTTTCTATGGGAGATTATTATATGATGCCATTTGAATCTGCATATGGTGAGATAGAAGTAAAATCTATGCTGGATAAAAAAGCATTTATTGAAAGCATTAACAATATAGCATCCTTCAAGTCACTCGTCAAAGAAACTCCAGATGCTGGTCAAATTCTGCCCAATCTTGCAATAGAAATCAACGGTGTAGAATGGAATAAAACTGGCTTTACGAAGCCGTTTGGTGTCGTTTTTGCATACGATAGTGTGGATTCCAAGACAGTATTAAACTATTTTCATGAAATAAAGCCATTGAATCCTTCTCTAATGCCTGATATGATTGTACTTCTAAAAAAGAAAACAATTATTTTTCGATTATTCTATGAAGGTGAAAAGGAAGACAAAAAGTTTTATGTTACGACGAGTAATACATATCAAGGGTTTATCACACTACCTTGCGAAGACGATACACTGCCGATTTTTCTGTCGTATATTTTGAGTAGAACAAGAGATACTCGACTTAAAATTGCAGATACAGACGAGATGCTTAATGTGCAAATAGATAAGTTTCTTCATGAGATGGAAAAACAGCCTGTCGTCAGATTCAATATACAGCATAACGAAGAAAACTGATAGAAAAATTCTGCTAGACAAAACGAACGGAGTACAACCGTTATTATGCCTTGACAACAGACCGGTCAGAGATTATAATAGACTGGTCTAAAACAGAGATCGACGCTGAAGAAGAGGAGTACATTCCTATGCCAGCAAAGAGAGAAGCCGGTCGGTGCGAGGCTTCGCGGCAGGGGATGGAAGGTAGCTTCTGAGTTAATGCGCTGAAACTGGAGTATCCAGCGGGTAGGGGCATTCGGCTTGTCCCCGTTATCCGACTGGAAGCGCACGCGAGATAGATGGCTCGCGTGAATTAGGGTGGTACCGCGGAGAGCACAAGTCTTCGTCCTGATGAGGGACGGAGGCTTTTTCTTATTTTCAGCGAAAGATCCGGCTGCACGCGAATATATATGAAGGAAGGAGGCAATTTTGTGACCAACGAATTGCCAAAGACGTATGACCCGTCTGCGACAGAAGATAAGCTGTACAAGACGTGGGAAGAAAAGGGCTACTTCAATGCCGAAGTAGACGAAAACAAAAAACCGTTTACGATTGTGATTCCGCCTCCGAATGTCACCGGTCAGCTGCACATGGGTCATGCATTCGATGAGACCCTGCAGGATATTCTCATTCGTACCAAGCGTATGCAGGGCTACTCTGCTCTGTGGATGCCGGGCACGGACCACGCAGGCATCGCTACCCAGATCAAGGTAGAGGAAAACCTGCGCAAGGAAGAGGGTCTGACCCGCTATGACCTCGGCCGCGAGAAGTTCTTGGAGCGCGTTTGGGCGTGGAAGAACCAGTACGGCGACCGCATCATTCAGCAGCTCAAGAAGCTCGGTTCTTCTTGTGACTGGCGTCGTGAGCGCTTCACGATGGACGAGGGTTGCTCGAAGGCGGTTAAGGAAGTATTTGTCAACCTGTACAACAAGGGTCTGATTTACAAGGGCAGCCGCATCATCAACTGGTGCCCGCACTGTGCAACCGCGTTGTCTGACGCCGAAGTGGAGTACGAAACCCAGCCGGGCAAGCTGTGGTACATCAAGTACGACATCAAGGATTCCGACGAGAGCGTGATTGTCGCTACTACCCGTCCGGAGACCTTCATGGGCGACAGCGGCATCGCGGTTAATCCGGACGATGAGCGCTACAAGCATCTGGTCGGCAAGATGGCAATTTTGCCGATTATCGGCCGCGAGATCCCGATTTTCGCCGATGATTATGTCGACAAGGAATTCGGCACCGGCTGCGTCAAGACCACGCCGTGCCATGACCCGAACGATTTCGAGATGGGTCAGCGCCACAATTTGGAGCAGATTCTCGTATTCAACGAGGATGCAACCGTCAACGAAAACGGCGGCAAGTATCAGGGCATGGATCGCTACGAGTGCCGCAAGGCAGTTCTGGCTGATCTGGAAGCAGAAGGCCGTCTGGTCAAGATCGAGGATCACACCCATAACGTTGGCACCTGCTACCGCTGCGGCACGACTGTAGAGCCGATGACCTCCGCTCAGTGGTTCGTCAAGATGGCGCCGCTGGCAAAGGATGCTATTCGCGTCGTGGAAGACGGCGAGATCAAGTTCGTTCCGGAGCGCTTCAGCAAGACCTATACGCGCTGGATGGAAAATGTACACGACTGGTGTATTTCCCGTCAGCTGTGGTGGGGTCACCGCATTCCGGCGTACTACTGCGAGGA
>NZ_JBNMHC010000152.1:0-5178 GCF_050872565.1 Butyricicoccus sp.
GTGTTCTTCTCAATCAGCTCAATCATATCAACCAGCTTCTGTGCGGTCAGCTTGGTGTCCTTCAGCTCCAGATTCTTATCATTGAGATACTTAGAAATATCAGACAGAATCCAGTTTGCGATGTTCTTGGCATCAACACGCTTCATATTGACGCCCTCATCCAACAGGCAAGCCTTGTCAAAGGAATCCGCAAGAATGCGTGCTTCCTTCGGCTGCAAGCCGATTTCTTCCATGTAACGGTTATAGCGCGACTGCGGCAGCTCCGGAATCTCCGAACGAATCTGCTCCAGCCACTCGTCGCTGATTTCTACAGCTACCAAGTCCGGATCCGGGAAGTAACGATAATCCTGTGCATCCTCCTTGGAACGCATAACCATGTTCTTGCCGCGGGAATCGTCCCAACGGCGGGTCTCCTGCGTAATGGTGCCGCCCTCAGAGACAACATCAATCTGGCGGTTTACTTCGTACTCAATGGCACGCTCTGCCGCAGAGAACGAGTTGATGTTCTTCATCTCGACACGAGTGCCCAGTGTCTCCGAGCCTTCCGGACGGATCGATACATTGACATCGCAGCGAATCGAGCCTTCTTCCATGCGGCAGTCGCAAATCTGCAGATAAGACAGGGTCGTCTTGACAGTCTCCAGGAATGCCTTTGCCTCTGCGGCGGAATGAATATCCGGGCGCGTTACCATCTCAATCAGCGGTACACCGCAGCGGTTGAAGTCAACAACTGTGCCTTCGCCCTCATCGTGCAGCAGCTTGCCTGCATCTTCCTCAAAATGAATGCGCTCAAAGCGAACGCGCTTCGGCTCACCATTTACTTCAAAATCAACATAACCGTTCTCGCAGATCGGCACATCAAACTGGGAAATCTGATATGCCTTCGGCAGATCCGGATAGAAATAGTTCTTGCGGTCAGACTTGCACAGCTGGTTGACGGTGCAGTGGGTAGCCAGACCCATCTTTGCCGCATAATGTACGACCTGCTTGTTCAGAACCGGCAGAGCACCCGGCTGACCCGTGCAAACCGGGCAAACATGGGTGTTAATCTCTGCGCCAAACGCGGTGCTGCATCCGCAGAAAATCTTTGTTTTCGTAGAAAGCTCGGCATGGACTTCCAAGCCGATGACTGCTTCATAATTCATGATACGATTCCTCCCTTACAGTGCCACGATGTTGGACAGACCAGAAGCCTTTTCATAGGCCAGACCTGCATTGATGAGCTTCTGCTCGCCAAAACGCGGACCAATCAGCTGCATACCAATCGGCAGCTTGTTCGCATCAAAGCCGCACGGCTGTACCATTGCCGGAAGGCCTGCGATGTTGACAGAAACAGTGCAAATATCGCCCATGTACATCTGCAGCGGATCCGATGTCTTTTCGCCAATTTTATAGGCAGTTGTCGGTGCTACCGGCGTCATAATGACGTCTACCTGCTCGAATGCCTTGTTATAGTCTGCTCGAATCGCACGCTGTGCGGCACGTGCCTTCTTGTAGTACGCATCGTAGTAGCCGGAGGACAGTACATAGGTACCCAGCATAATACGGCGCTGTACTTCCTGACCGAATGCCTCACTTCTCGACTTGACGTACAGATCAATAATGCCGTCAAACTTTTCTGCGCGATAGCCGTACTTGACGCCGTCAAATCGTGCCAGATTGGACGAAGCCTCTGCAGAAGACAGGATGTAGTAAATCGGCAGCGCATACTTGGACAGCGGCAGAGAAATCTCAACCACCTCTGCGCCCAGCTGCTTGTAGGTCTCAGCAGCAGCCAGAACCGCCTTGCTCACTTCTTCCGAAATGCCTTCGCCGAAATATTCCTTCGGCAGGCCAATCTTCATGCCCTTGATGTCGGCGTTCATGCCAGCGTGCAGGCTGTCATATTCGCGCGGATAGCTGGTAGAATCCATCTTATCATAGCCGCGCAGGACATCTGTCAGCAGAGCTGCATCTTCTACGCTGCGGGCAAACGGGCCGATCTGATCCAGAGAAGAAGCAAATGCAACCAGTCCATAACGGGAAACCGTGCCATAGGTCGGCTTCAGACCGACAACGCCGCAGAAAGATGCTGGCTGACGAATGGATCCGCCGGTATCCGAACCAAGCGCAATAGATACTTCACCAGCTGCAACGGAAGCTGCTGCACCGCCGGAAGAACCGCCGGTAACATGCTCCAGATTATGCGGGTTGCGGGTCTTTTGCAGGGCGGAGTTTTCGCAGGAAGAACCCATGGCGAACTCGTCCAAGTTGGTCTTGCCGGTCATAACGAGACCTGCCTCGTGCAGACGGTTCATAACCGTTGCATCGTATGGCGGCTGGAAATTCTCCAGCATACGGGATGCACAAGTGGTGCGGATGCCCTTGGTGCAGATGTTATCCTTGACGGATACCGGCACACCAGCCAGCGGAGACAGCTCCTCACCGGCAGCGCGCTTGGCATCAATGGCCTGTGCAGTCTCCAGCGCGTGTTCCTCGGTCAGGGTGATATATGCGCCGACCTTGTCCTCTACGGCAGCCGTTCTCGCAAACGCAGCCTTGGTCAGTTCTACCGAGCTGACCTCTTTATTTTTCAGCATTGCCGAAAGCTCGGCTGCTGTCTTCTGATACAATTCCATGGTGTTGCCTCCCTTATTCTACGACGCGCGGTACACTGACGCCGCCACATGCTACGCTCGGTGCATTGGCAAGGATTTCTTCCTTGTCATAAGACGGAACGACTTCATCCTCACGCATGGCGTTCTTTCGCTCGGTATCAATGCAGTCCGTGATGTCGCCCAGATCCAGCTCTTGCAGCTGGTCAACCATTGCAACGATTTCCTGCATGTCCTCTGCAATCTTGTCAAAGCCCTTGCCCTTCGGGTCAAGGCGCGCCAAATTGGCGATATATTCGACATTTTCTCTCGTAATAGCCATTATTCTTCATCCTCCTGTATCAAATCTTGGAATTCCTGCTCTGTGAGCACCGGAATGCCAAGTTCATTCGCTTTTTTGAGCTTGCTTCCCGCATTTTCGCCCGCCACAACAAACGTTGTCTTTTTAGAGACCGAGCCGGAAGCACGGCCGCCCAGCTGCTCAATGCGCTCTGTCGCTTGCTTGCGCGTAAACAGTGTCAGCGTGCCCGTGAGCACGATGGTCTTTCCCGCCAGCTTATCGCTCTTGACGAGCTGTTCGCCTTGGAAATTGACACCGGCTTCCCGCAGCCGCTCAATCAGATGCTTGGACTGTTCCTGTTCGCGCCACTCCTCGATGGACTGCACAATTGCGCCGCCAATATCGCGGATGTCGGTCAGTTGTTCCTCTGTCGCGTGCAACACGGCATCCAGCGAGCCAAATGTCGCAGACAGTGTCTTTGCTGCTTTTTGTCCGATGTGCCGAATGCCCAGCGCAAACAGCAGACGAGACAGATCATTGCTCTTGGATTTTTCAATCGCCGCAATGAGATTCTCAGCGGATTTTTTGCCCATGCGTTCGAGCGGTTCTACCTGTTCTGCGCGCAGCGTGTACAAATCCGCGGCTGAATGTACCAAATCGGCATCAATCAGCGACTGCAGGACAGCCTGGCCGCAGCCGTCAATGTCCATCGCATCGCGCGACACAAAGTGCATGAGATTGCGCAGCAACTGTGCCGGACATTCCGCGCCGGTGCAGCGAATCGCCGCTTCATCTTCGTCCTCAAAGACCGGCGCACCGCACACCGGACAGACCTTTGGCATTTCATACGGCACGGTGTTTGCCGGGCGCTTTTCCGGCACATATCCGAGAATTTCCGGAATGATTTCTCCCGCCTTGCGCACCCGCACGGTATCGCCAATGCGCACGTCTTTCTCCCGGATAAAATCACGGTTGTGCAGGGTAGCACGGCTGACCGTCGTTCCCGCCAATTGCACCGGATCCAAAACAGCGTTTGGTGTCAGCACACCGGTTCTGCCGACGGTAATGACAATATCGCGCAAAATAGTCTCTTTGATTTCCGGCGGATATTTATATGCCGATGCCCAGCGCGGATATTTTGCCGTCGAGCCGAGTGCGCGGCGCAGAGCAAAATCATTGACCTTGACCACGGCACCGTCAATATCAAAATCCAGTTCGCCGCGCGTATCGCCCATGTGCTGAATCTCGCGCTCAATATCTTTCGGATCCGTGTATACCGGATACCGCGGGGAAACCGGAAAACCAAGCTGTTTGAGATAATCCAGTGCCTGCACATGCGAAGTCAACGGCAGCTCATCGCTGTTCTGAATATTAAAGCAGAAAATAGACAGCTTGCGCTGTTTGGTCACCGCGCTGTCCAGCTGGCGCAGGGAACCAGCTGCTGCGTTGCGCGGATTGGCAAGCAGCGGCTTGCCTTCCAGCTCACGCTGTGCATTGATGGCATCAAACACGGACCGGCGCATATACACCTCACCGCGCACAACCAGCGTTTTGGGCGCATCGTGCAGTGTCTTGGGAATATCCTCAATAACACGCAGGTTGTCTGTGACATCTTCTCCTGTTACGCCATCGCCGCGCGTCGCGCCGCGCACAAAAATGCCGTTTTCATACTCCAGAGATACGGACAAGCCGTCAATTTTATATTCTACAACATACTCCGGCGCATGAGCACGGGTATAAAACTCTTGCAGTTCATCAAAGGAAAAGACATCCTGCAAACTTTCCAGCGGCCACGGATGTGTCACGGCAGAAAATTTATCCGAGACGCTGCCGCCCACGCGATGCGTCGGGGAGTCCGGTTCATCGACTTCCGGATACTCTGCCTCTAATGTCTCCAACGCACGCAGCATACGGTCATATTCAAAGTCCGAAATCTCCGGCGCATCCTCATCATAATATTTTTTATTGTGATAACGCAGGGCTTCCCGCAAAGCCGCTGCCTGCTGTGCGATATTCATTCCATCCGTCCCTTCTAAAACAATCATATCTATTATAGCAAAAATATCCGTGCAGAAAAAGAGGTTATTTGGAATTTGACGAAATCATTGGTACATCTCCGACAAGAATGGTCTCTTCCAGCGGGTAGTTTGCCCGTACCGTGATGCTTTTAGCCGCGCCCAGCAGCTGAAGCGAAAAATCTGCGCTCACCGTCACGGAGGCTTCATACAGCGTTTGATTGATACCGGCAGAGGAAAAATGCGATTCGACTTGTGCCGTCACACAGCCCAGCGAGACCACGCGAAA
>NZ_JBNMHC010000153.1:0-5168 GCF_050872565.1 Butyricicoccus sp.
CCATCCCAAGCATTCGGGCCATCCACGCGGCCTTCCTTAGATGCATTGATCCAAGCCTGAATTTCTGCATCATAGGCATCAGCAAAACGCTGGAAGCAATCGGTATACTGCTTTCTGCCCTTCTGTGCGCCTGCGCTGACAGAAATATAGTTCGGCTCCGGCATGTTGAGAACAGCACCGTCGCAAACGATCTCGCACTTGATGTCGTAATCCTTATGGTTATTGACAAAGGACTCTACATCAATTCTGACGCCGGACTTGGTAGTCAGAATCATAATCTGCGGGTCATGCAGATCCTTCGGGCCATTGTTGGTGGACTTGCCGTAAACAACCTGTGCGGTTGCGTAGTCCTCGCCGAGCAGCCAGCGCAGAACATCAATCTCATGAACCATGGAATTTTCTACTGCCATGCTGTTGTCCCAATCGTCCGGAACTGCCGGGTTGCGATGTGCGCAGTGCAGCAGCAGTGCTTCGCCGTACTCACCGCTCTGAACAGCCGCCTTCAGCTGCTTGTAGCCTTCATCGTAACGGCGCATGAAGCCAACCTGTACCATCTGCTTGCCAGCGGCAATTTCAGCCTCTACGATTTCCTTGCACTCATCAGCCTTTGCAGCCAGCGGCTTCTCGCAGAATACATACTTACCAGCCTTGATAGAAGCCAGAACATACTTCTTATGGAACGGATCTGCGGTGGTGCACATGATCGCATCGATTTCCGGATCGTTAATCATGTCAATCGGATCCTCATAGCCCTTGATGCCAAACTTTTCAGCAACAGACAGGCCAAATGCGCCAGCCGGATCCGCACAAGCAACAACCTTGCCGCCCTGCAGCTTGGTGTTGACGCGCTCAATGTGGGTACGGCCGATTCCGCCAGTTCCTACCAGTCCAATTCTCAGATCACTCATGATAAATACCTTCCTTTTCTAAATATTTTCCATAGATTCTCGCGAGAGCGATACCGGTCTCGCAATGAAGTAAAATTTTTGGATTTAAAAGTACTGCATTGACATTGCTTTCTTTTAAATCCATGATAAGTTTTTACGATACCGAACTCTTTCTTTACGATACCGGTCTCTTAACTGTGTCTATATTATATTCCTCATGTGCGTATTTTGTCTACTGTGAGTTGTTACAAAACGTTCTCGACTTTTTTGTGCACTCTTCACAGGATTCTTATTTTTCTATATACATAAAAAATCACAGTGCGTCATGCACTGTGATTTTTTCTTAGATATTTTCTTTCAGCAAGATTTCATTCGTTGTATAATAGACGGTTTTATCCGGCTCTCTTTCGTAAATCAGCTTCTCAAACAGCAGTCGCATGGCAAGCCGCCCCTGTTCTCGCAGGTCTCCGCTGATGGTGCAGGCAATCTCTCCATCTTTCACCAAATGGGTAATCTCTTCATAGCGTTCATAACACAAAATCGTGAGATTTCGTCCGGCATCCCGCACGGCACGGCAAATATCCGGCACACAACCGCAGGTAATCATCAACGCCTGCATTTCCGGATGCTGCTCCAGCCATTCTATGGTCTGCTGATAGGCATGTTCCGGCTTCTCCACAATATCCATGGACGCACAAATCGTGACCTGCGGACACAATTCTCCGATGCTGTCCCGAAACGAGTGTTCGCGCTGTTTTACCGCACGCATATTGTTGCTGGAGACAATGCCCAATTGTCCGCCATTTGGCAGAAGCAATCCCATCATGTGTGCTGCCACTCTGCCCGCCTGTACCATGTCTTGTCCCACATAGCATAAATACGGTTCGGTCTGCAAGTTGGAATTGACTGCTACGACAGGAATCTTCTGTTCCTTGAGTCGCTGCATGGCCTGTACCACTTCCGGCACTTCAATCGGCAGAACGACCGCTCCGGCAATGTCCTCTTTCGGCAGCTGCTTCAGACACGCTACCTGTTCCGATGCTTCAAACGGAACATTATAATATGCAATGTCAACATTAAAGCTATTGAAATCCTGCTGTACCAACTCCATGCCCTTTTTGAGCGTCGGCATTGCATCAACCGTCGGCATGACAACAGCAACCGTCATCTTTTTCTTCTGATAGTTCAGTGCCTTCGCCAACGGATTGGATTCATAGCCGTATTCTTCTAACAGCTTTTTGATCTGCTGCCGTCTGGCATCACTAACACCCGGACGATTATGAATCACTTTATCTACGGTCGATTTATGCACACCGGCAAGATCCGCGATCTGCTTGAGTGTTACACCCATCAGTTAATCCCTCCATGCGTTTGAATGCCTCTATCATATCGTATTTTCTCGAGAAAAGCAAGGTTCACAGCTGTTCTGCTGCCCATGGATAATCTCGTGGTTTTTCCTCCTGACAAAAAAACGGCACAGGAAGCCCTGCGCCGTTTGTGCTTATTTTGCATTAGAAAGCATCAGCTTGATGCGGTTTTCCTGATTGATGCGCGAAGCACCTGGGTCATAGTCGACACTGACAATATTGGCGTCCGGATAAACCTCTCGAATCTTACGAATCATACCCTTGCCAGCAATATGGTTCGGCAGACAGCCAAACGGCTGGGTCAGAACGATATTCGGCACGTTTTCCTCAATCAGTTCTACCATTTCTGCAGGAAGCAGCCAGCCCTCGCCCATCTTGACGCCAGGGCTGATAATCTGATGCGACAGCTTGCGCACGCGCTCAAATTCCATCATCGGGCGGAAATGTCCATCGCGCTTGATGACATCAATCATATCCTTCTGCTTGCTGAGCAGGAAGCGATAGACCGCCTGCATGACAGCCGCACTCTTGATGGAGCGGCCGTACAGCTGGAAGTCGATAATGCCGTTATAAATACAGTACAGGCAGAAGTCCAGCAGACCTGCCAGCACCGGTTCTGTGCCCTCGCCGAGCAGGAACTGCTCCAGATTGTTGTTGCCGAGCGGAGAGAACTTGACATAAATCTCACCGACAATGCCAACCTTTTTCTTCGAGCCAAAATCCTTCATTTCAATCTGCGCAAATCGCTTGCAGATGAGCACGTACATCATGCGAACGTACTTGTAATGAATGAATTTATCGCCGCGGAAATCCTTGGTAATTTTATTGAACAGCTCATCTACTGCCTTCTGACAGTCTCCCTTGTGCACCTCATACGGGCGGCACTGGTTAAAGATATGCATGATAAAATCGCCGAGCAGTACACCATATGCGACCTGAATAAACGCTTTCGGTGTCAGCTTAAAGCCCGGATTCGCATTCTTCTCCAAACCAGAGAAATTGAGCGAGATAACCGGAATAAAGCCCATGCCATTTTTGATGAGCGCTTTGCGCAGCAGATGGATGTAATTGGACGCGCGGCAGCCGCCGCCGGTCTGTGTAATCATCAATGCGACCTTATGCAGATCATACTTGCCGGATTCCAGCGCGTCAATGAACTGACCAATAACCAGCAGAGCCGGATAGCAGGTGTCATTATGTACATTTTTCAGACCGCACTCGGCAATCTGCGAGCCTTCTGTCTCCAAAACTTCCATGTTATAGCCGTAGTTCTTCATAATCGAAGTAATCAGCTTGAGCTGTACCGGCAGCATATTTGGAACCAGAATGGTATAGTCTTTTTTCATGTCCTCCGTAAACGGAACATGTGGAATTTCACGCGTTTCGGGCATTCTGTTTTCCCTCCTCTACTGCGGCGAGCATACTGCGGATACGAATCTTCGCAGCACCCAAATTGTTAATCTCATCGATTTTGAGCTGTGTATAAATTTTGCCGCCTTCTTCTGTAATGGCACGCATTTCATCGGTTGTAATGGCATCAATGCCGCAGCCGAAAGATACCAGCTGTACGAGCTGTGCATCCGGTCTGTGCACGGCCCAATTGGCAGCCGCATACATACGGGAGTGATACGTCCACTGATTGAGGACATTGACAGTCGGCATCTCTGCCAGCGGTGCTACAGAGTCCTCGGATACAATAACCATATTATACGACTGAATCAAGCGGTCAATGCCGTGGTTGATTTCCGGATCAATATGATACGGGCGTCCCGCCAGCACAGCAATTTCCAGACCATGCTCTTCCGCATAGGCAACTGCCTTTTTACCTTCCGCAGCGACATCTGCATAGTATCGATCTAGCTCGGCATAGCCTGCGGCAGCTGCCTGCTTGACCATGCGCTTATTGATGTGCGGATATTTCTTGACAAACAGCTCGCAAGCTGTCTTGAGGAAGTCCTTCTTTCTGTCCAGCTCAATATACGGCATCATAAAGTCAACACCCTGCAAGTGGTTCATGTTTGCCTTGAGCAGTTCTGGATAGTATGCAACAACCGGACAGTTATAACAGTTCGCGGTACGATGCTCATCCAGATTATAGGTCATACACGGATAGAAAATCGCGTCAACACCCTTGCTGAGCAGATTTTCAATATGACCGTGCATGAGCTTTGCCGGATAACATACAGTATCTGACGGAATGGAATTCTGTCCCAGTGCATACATCGCACGGGTAGACACATCCGACAGCACCACTTCAAAATCCAAATGCGTCAGGAAGGTGTGCCAGAACGGCAGCAGTTCAAACATATTCAGTCCGAACGGAATGCCGATCTTTGCCTTGCCCGGCTGGCTCTTGCGATACTGCTGCAAGCGTTCCAGCTTGTATTCATACAGATTCGGCAGCTTGAGCTTATCTCCGCCGCCGAGCGGACGCTCGCAGCGATTGCCGGAAATAAACTTTCGTCCTCCTGGGAACAGCGAAACGGTCAGCGAGCAGTGATTGGTACATCCGCCGCATTTTACCGAAGTTGTTTTATGGTCAAAGTTCTTCAGCTCTTCCAGAGAAATCAGCGAGCTGGATTCCTTTTCATTTGCCATCGCGTGCAGTGCCGCGCCATAGGCACCCATCAAGCCTGAAATCACCGGACGGGTAACATTTCTGCCGATTTCCATCTCAAATGAACGCAAAATTGCATCGTTGAGGAAGGTACCGCCCTGTACGACGATATGTTTGCCCAAGTCATCCGGCGAATGCGCGCGGATAACCTTATACAGTGCATTTTTGACAACACTAACGGACAGACCAGCGGAAATTGCATCAATACCTGCGCCGTCTTTCTGTGCCTGCTTGACCGACGAGTTCATAAATACGGTGCAGCGAGAGCCGAGATCAATCGGATGCTCTGCAAACAGA
>NZ_JBNMHC010000154.1:0-5144 GCF_050872565.1 Butyricicoccus sp.
CGCAAAAACAGGCACCCTCCCAATCGGAAAGGTGCCTGCATAATAGCGGGGATTTGCTGTTTTTTTAACCGATCTTGTCACAGAACTTGACGAGGATGGTTGCCATCTCGGCTCTTGTGGATTGTCCCTTCGGAACAAACAAATTATCGCCTCTGCCCAGCATCAGGCCGGTAGCGTGCATCTTCTGCACTGCTTCGACTGCATAAGCGGAAACCTGATTGCTGTCTGCAAAAGCAGGAACTTCGGTCTCCGGCAGAGTAATCTTTGCGTAATCCATGTAATGAGCCATCATAACGGCGGTCTGCTCTCTCGTAATGTTGTCATTCGGAGAGAAGGTGGTTGGGGATGTACCGCCTACGATGCCGTTCTTCTGTGCCCAGTTGACCGATGCACAGAAGTAGTCGTCTTCCTTGACGTCTGTAAACTTGCTCTTGCCTGCATATTCTGCGGCGTCAATCTTTGCCAGATTGCTCAGTACCTGAACGAACATGCCGCGAGTCATCGCAAGATCCGGAGAGAACGTCGTCGGGGATGTGCCGCCGAACAGCTCCAGCTTTTCTGCGCGCTTGATGTACTCTTCTGCCCAATGATTCTCAATGTCTGTAAACTTGGTCTCGTCTTCCTGACCTTCGCCTACGGTACCGTAATCATCGTAATCCTTTGCGTAGTTCTTGTAAACCGTGCTGTCCTGATGGCCTGCTGCACCTTCAAAGGTACCCTTCTGCCAATCAACCAGCGTATCCCAAGTCTTGGTCTCGCCTGCGGTCAGTGCATACGTGTTGAGAACCGGTACGCTGGATTCTGTTGCGTTCAGATCGGATACAAAGTCGGTGATGATGCGGGCATATTTTGCCTTTGCCATGCCGGTCAGATCTGCGGAATTGCTGCCATTTGCCAGTTCAATCTTCTTTTCGTCCTTGATGGTCTTGCCATCATCGGAAGTCTGTACGGTTGCGGTAATGGAAGCCTTGCCTGCAAATGCTGTGTCATATGCCAGCTTGGTCGGAGCATCGGTAATTTCTACCCATTCTGTCGTGTGCTTGCCGACCGTGTCAATGTTGGTGCTCTCGAAATCCAGCCAGATCTTCATGTTATCTGCGGATGCGCCGCCTTCTGTCGGGTCATTGCGCACAGCGGTAACTTCTTCTTCTGACAGCTTGGAGGTATAGAATCGTACCTGAGAGACAGCACCCGGAAGCATGGTGTGATACATGCCGCGGTTGCGCTTGGTCTGCAAGGTGTTCTTGAAGCCCAGACCGATGTACATCGGCTCGCCGTCCCAAGTCTTAATCGGTGCAGTAAATGCCGGCTTGTCTACGTGAGCAGAATGAATGTCATTCTCGTAGGAATCGCCGCCGGTCTCGAAATCAAATGCACTGGTGTACTGTACCCATGTGTCCTTCTTGATGCCAAAGTTGTCATCGCTGCCGTCATTCCAGCTGAACTCACCGTTGTCGTCCTGCAAGCATACGCCATACGTTACCTTGCCGGTCTCACGAACTGCCATGCGGAACATGTACGGTGTGCCCCAGCCAAGGCCAATGCCCTTGACCATCAGCGGGTTGTGATCCGGAATCGCGCCCTTGCCGTCCAAATCAACATACTGCTCGGTCAGCTCAGAAACGCCGCCCTTGGTGGTGCCTGCACTCGGCAGGTTTGCCCATACCATGCCGGTCATGGAATCCTTCGGGGTGTAGCCGCCGTTGTCCGGAATTTCCAGATAATCGCGCTTGCCGTCCAGAACCAGCGTCTGCTTGCCATTGTCATCTGTGCCGTACTCCGGCTGACCATGGATGTACGCATCATTGCCGTTGCCGGACTTGTCCTTGACAATCGGCATACCCTGAATGGAGCCTTCTACCGTGATGGTCTGCGGCTTTGCATTGCCGATGGTTACTTCATAATCGCCAGCCTTGTCAAAGGTGTACGAGAACTCTGCTACCTTGGATTCGCCGGACTTCAACGAATACTTCTTGCTGTCCTTGGTCTCGCCATTTACCTTGAACTCTGCAACAAAGGTACCTGCATCATTGCCGATGTTGTTGACGTCTGCCTTAATGTGCAGAACATTGCTGGTCGGATCGCTGTTCTCCTTATCGCCCTGCTTGATGCGAACATTGGCATAATCCGCAGTCGGCTCACGATAGGTAACATTCACGTCAACCGTCTTGTCTGCCAGCTTCAAGGTGTGTTTGCCCAAAGATGTCATGCGAAGCGTGCCGCTCAGTGTTGCCGATTCGCCCGGATCCAGTGTTACAATGCCGTCTTCAAACTCATACAGATACCGGGTTTCGCCGTTGTCGTCTACCGGAATCACTGCTGCTGCCAGACCCTTGCCTACGTTGGTCACGGTTGCCTTGACCGTCACTTCGCCGTTGTACAGAACATCAGTCGGTTCAATCGAAATATCCGACCACTTGAGCTGCTGCTTTTCCTTTGCAACCAGTGTGGTGTTTGCGAGCTTGCTCTCTGCGCCTTCGCCTGTTGCGCCGTAGTTTTCTACTCTCAGAACATCGGAATCCTTATCGCGGGTGATATAGAAGAAATCGCCTTTCTTGTTATAGGTTCTTGCGTCCTGATGGGTCAGATAAATGGTACCTGCACCAACTTCCGGATTGGAAGATACCGCACGTGCATAACTGTGGGTATGACCGGAAATCATCAGGTCAACCTTGCCCGGCTCGATAACGTCCGGAATATACCGCTTGGTGTATGCATCGGATACCGGATGGTGCATCATAATCATGCGGAAGTCAGCCTTAGTTGCTGCGTCGGTCTTCAGATCTGCCTTCAGCCAATTCATGGCATTCTCAATGGTCTTGAGAGTAGCTTCATCTGCCTGCGCGCCGGTTGCTTCCGAATTCATCTGGAACAGACCCCACGGGTTACTGTTCATCGTGATGATGTGAATACCGCCGTAGTTAAAGGAGCTGTCGCCCTCTACGGTTCCGCCGTATTCCTTGTCCTGAATCGAGTATACATACGTGTTAAAGTATACGCCGCCCTGGTCGTGGTTGCCACTGGAATACACGATAGGATAGCTGTGGATAAAGTCGTTATCCGCCTTGCCCTGGAACCAGAAGCTAAACTGCTCTGCCTGTGCACCTGTGCCCTCTACCAAGTCGCCGCAGTGCAGCATGACATCTGGGTCAAATTCCTTCACTGCCGCATCCAGCTCATTTCTGGTTGCAAAAATATGCGAATCAGACAGGGTAATCATGCGAATCTGACTCGGATCGCTGCTCAGTGTCCGGAAACTTGCGGAACAGGTTTCACCATTTTCCAGCTTTACTTCGTAGTAATACCGGGTGCCTGCCTCCAGATTATCCAGCTTGTAGTGGAACAAATTCATCTTTGTTCCCTGAAAATCCGGTGCATCCTCATTGACTTCTACTGAAATAGGATCGCACAACGCATCCTTGTCCTTGCCATATGCGATGGTTGACGGCACGTTTTCCGTGCTTTCCCATACGACGACCATGCTGTTTTCTTTTGGAGCAAGCAGATACGGGCCATTCTTGAACTTGGCGCCGACATCGTCTGCCTGAGAAACCGTCGGAAGAACGCCTACGATCATAATGACCGCTAGGAACATCGCTTGCATCCGTTTGAATACCTTACTCATGTTCGTTTTCTCTCCTCTCTAAAAAATCCTCTCTCTACGGAGCGTGCAAAATCCTCCTTTCCGCTGCACGGCTGATTTTTCTGCCACAGATTCTCTCTCTTTGTGAACATTCTGTGATAGATTTGTTAAAACATCTTAACATTATACGAAATAAAATTCAACATTTTTTCCCAAATTAAAAATAAAACTCCGTTTGTTACAATTTTTTACGGAATATTTTGTGCAAAATGTCAATCAATTCTGAAATTTATTTCCAAAAAAGGCACCGTCTCCTGAGAAACGATGCCTTATGCTATGTTGTTCTACCAGCTTAGAATTCTACTTCCTGATACAGATCGACAATCTCCGGCTCATCGAACAGCTCGCCCAACTGCGGAATAATGCGGCAAAAATGCTCCGTCGCATTGTGTGCGTCAATCGCTGCCTGATCCTTCCAGTACTCAATGAAGCAATGGACGCGCTCGTCCTTCATGCTCTGGTTCGAGGTGTACGAAATGTTGCCTTCCTCTGCCTGAGATTTCTCAACCAGCTCACGAGTCAGCTCGCGATATTTTGCGATGCATTCCTTCTTAATCACCTGTCTTGCTGTGATCTTAATCATGGTTATATCCTCCTTGTTGTGTGATAGGAGTTTCTTCTCCCTCTCGCATTATACCGAAAATTGTGCAAAAAGAAAAGTGTTCTGAAAAAATTTTCTTCTTTCTCCCGTTTCTGTTATAATAAACTCATGCTACGATTACGAGGTGATGAAAATGGGCTATATTCGCCGCCCTTTATATTATAAAGAGTTTCACTGTATTGGCTCTGACTGCACAGAGAACTGCTGTATCGGCTGGGAAATTGATGTCGATGCCGATTCACTCGCCTATTATCAAACGATTCCCGGTGCTTTTGGCGAAAAACTCCGCGCGAGCATTTCTCGCCCTGACCCAGAAACAGGTACTGCACATTTTTTGCTTGATACACAAGAGCGCTGTCCCTTATTAAATTCCTGCAATCTATGTGAAGTCTATCAGAATCTAGGCGAACCGCACATGGCACAAATCTGTACCGATCATCCGCGCTATTTTGAATGGTTTTCCGGCGGGCGCGAGGACGGTCTTGGCTTGTGCTGTGAAGCCGCAGCGCGGCTCATTCTACAGAAGACCGACTATCCTCAGTGGGATACGATACAAGAATCCGATGTATCTGACCAAGGCACCGATACCGAAGACGCACTAGAGCAAGTGCTGTTTTCGATGCGAGAAAAATTATTTCATCTCATCAAGCCGGAAACAACTTGTTCCTTTGACGAAAAAACCGATGTTTTATATCGCACTGCCCGCGCCATACAAGATGAATATGATGCTATCTTATTTCCATTTCCTGAAGAAGACACGGAAGAGGATACCTTTTGCTGGTCTCAGGCATTTTGGAATGAAGCCTGTCTGACGCAGATCTTTAACCAATTGCTGCAATTGGAAATCAACAAGCCGGATTGGCGCGACATGCTGCTTGCCGCACAAGTCCATATTCCAGA
>NZ_JBNMHC010000155.1:0-5073 GCF_050872565.1 Butyricicoccus sp.
GATCACACCGGACGGCAAATTCCCAGTCAAGCCGAATAACAAAAAGCAGACCATCTCGCGGATGGTCTGCTTTCTCTTGCGCACAATCTACTCTTGTCTCTCCCTTTGGGAGAGATGTCGCGCAGCGACAGAGAGGGCTTGCATCAGCAAGAAATTCTCTCAGATTTGCCTGATACAGGACTTGTAAATTGCTCGCCCTCTCAGTCATTTGCAAGGCAAATGACAGCTCTCCCAGAGGGAGAGCCGAGAAGCCAGCCCGTGCTTATTCCGAGTCATCGTTGTCGTCAAACGAGTAGTCGTTCAGCTCTGGAAAGTCCAAAAATTCGCTCAGCGTCATATTGAACGTGTTGGCAATACGGTGCAGGGTCTTTGCAGTTGGATTTTTGCTGGTGCCCTGAATGATATTATCTATTGTTGACTGCTTAATGCCACTTAACGTTGCTAATTTATTGATTGTTATATTGCGCGATTCGCATAGCTGACGGATTCGTTGGGCGAATAGTTCAGAGTATGCCATATCATTTCTCCTGATGACTTATGTTACCCTTACATGGTTAAAATTATCATATCAGTAGAAAAGATATGGATTGACTTTATATAGTTGACAACGAGATGAAAAGTGAGTAAACTGAAAAAAGTTACCTGTATATAGGTAACTAAAACTATTCGCAATCTCTGGGATACGGGTCTGAACAGTCGGTCAGTCCGGCGAGATAGTCCATGCTGGTGTTGAGAGCAAGGGCGATTCGCTTGCACTGCTCAAAGGTATAATATCGTTTGCCATTTTCGATTTTGGAGTAATCGCTTTGGTCGATTCCGGTCAAATGCTGCATCTTAATCTGCGTGTATCCGCGGGATTTTCGCAGCGCTTTTAGTCTGTTCATCATACTTCACCTCAAGTAAAGTATGGCAAATAGACCTATTTACATTAGGGTGAAATTGACCTATAATGAAGCAAGAAAATGCTGGATAATTGGAGGGTAAAGAGAGAAAATCATGGGAAAAGGAAGAATTTGCGCATTTTTCGGACATCGCTCTATAGAGGGAGATATTTCCGGCAGAGTAGAGGCAGCCATTCGAGAGGCAATTACAACGTATGGCGTCACAACGTTTTGGTGCGGAAATAAAGGAGCGTTTGACTTGCTCGCCGCCGGAACGGCACATCGGCTCAAACAAGAGTTTCCGGACATAGAAGTGCTGTTTGTGCGGGCGTATTTCCCGAAAGACGGGGAACAGCTGGCAGAAATCTATGATGATTCCATTTATCCGGATGGACTGGAGACCGTACCAAGACGCTTTGCCATCAGTGAGCGGAACCGATGGATGGCAAAACACTGCGACTGTGCTATTACTTATGTGACGCATACCTATGGCGGCGCATATGAGGCGAGCCGGATAGTAGACCGACAGAAAAAGCAAAATTTCAATACAGCAGATATATAATAACTCCCCTTGGAAGAAATTCTTCTAAGGGGAGTTATGGATTAGTTCGGTTTTCTTGTTGTTTGCCGTTCAACCAGCGTGACATCTTTAATGTTGTTCTTTTCAAATGCCAAGCCTTCGCTGTATCGGCTGATGATTTCCACGGCACTGCGTCCCAGCTCGTCAATGGGCTGGTGAATGGTCGTCAGCTCCGGCGTGACGAGATCGCAAATGCTGATGTCGTCAAATCCAATGAGTTGTATATCTTCTGGCACGCGCCGCCCGGTGCTGTGCAGCTTCTTGTAAATCGACAGCGCGACAATATCATTGCACGCCATGATGCCGTCTGCATCGGGGTATTTTTCCAATAATTCTTCCGCAGCTGCTTTGCCGGCGGAAAATGTGTAATCACAGTCGATATAGCGCTCCGGCAGATTGTACTCCTGACAGACGCTTTGATACCCTTGAAATCGCAAGAGACCACTGGAAAATTCCTGTGGGCCGCGAATGCACACGATGTTTTGACAATCACATGCCAGTAAATGCTGCATGGCCAAGCGTCCGCCTTTATAGTGATCGGCTTCGACAAAGGAAATGCTGTTTTTTCCGAGAATGTGGCGGTCGAGCACGACAACCGGCGTGTCAATGTCTGCCGCCAGCATACCGGTTTTGTCGCTGTTGGTAATCAAGATAATGCCGTCAGCTTTCATCTGTTCCAGCATACCGATGTTGATGCGCTCCTTTTCGGAGTTATTGTTGGAGTTGCACAGCAGCAGGCGAAAGCCACGCAGGAATGCCTCTTCTTCGATGGCTCGTGCCAGTTCGCTAAAAAATGGGTTTTCAATGTTCGGAACAATCAGCCCGATAATTTTGGATGAGTTTTTGAACAGAGCGCGGGCAAGGTCGTTGGGCTGGAATTTGGTCTGGGCAATCGCGTCCATGACGCGCTGTCTTTTTTCTTCTCCAACCCGTGCCGTTCCATTCATTACGCGGGAAACTGTTGCTGGGGAAACCCCCGCTATGCGGGCGACATCTCTGATGGTTGCCATGTTGCATCCTTTCTCCGGAGCGTTTTTATAATACGATTGTGATTATACATGCGAAAAGAAACGCTGTCAATAAAACAGTTCCCCGCCGGGACACAGCCAGACGGGGAACCAAAAGAGGGTTGGAAACTTATTGATCTACATTATCCTTGGTAATGAGCGTTACTTCTACCGGAATGGATTTTTCAACGGTTTCGCCGTTAATCAGCTTGTCAGCGGTTTCGATTGCCGTTGCGCCCATCAGGTCTGGCTTCTGTGCGATGGTGGCTGCCATACGACCCGCCTTAATCGCTGCGAGAGCATCGTCGGTTGCGTCGAAGCCTGCAACCAGAATGCCTCTGCTGCCGACTGCTTCGACAGCACCCAGAGCCATCTCATCGTTGTGTGCGAAGATACCCTTCAGATCCGGGTTTGCCTGCAACATGTTCTCGGTGACGCTCATGCCTTCCGAACGGTTGAAGTTTGCGGACTGGCTGGCAACCAGATCAAAGGAAGAATCTGCCACGTTGTGGAAGCCCTGACCGCGGTCAATCGTTGCGCTCGCGCCGTTGACGCCCTGCAATTCGGCAACCTTGGCACCTTCGCCCAGCTGCTCAACCATGTACTTGGTGACCATTTCTGCACCGGCAACGTTGTCGGATGCGATTTCACAGTCTACATCAACACCGGTTACCACGCGGTCAACCGAGATGACCTTGATGCCCTTGGCGATAGCGTCCTGGACAGCCGGAGCTGCGGCATCCGAATCAACCGGATTGACAATCAGCACGCTGATTTTCTTGGAAATCAAGTCTTCAATGTCGCTGGTCTGCTTGGCAGAGTCATCACCGGCATCTACTTCAATCAGATCAACACCGAGTTCGTCAGCCTTTTCCTTTGCGCCTTCGGACAGGCTGACAAAGAACGGATTGTTTTTAGTAGAGATGGACAGACCGATGCTGCCGTTGCCGACAACCTCGCCGGTGGATTCGCCGGTCGTTTCACCTTCAATGGAAATGGCGCTGCATCCGACGATGGGCAAAGCCATAGCGGCTGCCATCAGTATTGCCAATAGTTTCTTTTTCATATCGTCTCGTTCCTTTCTGTATGTAGGGAAAATTAACGCTTTCTGTCGGACAGAACAGCAACCAGAATGACGATGCCCTTGACAACCGACTGGTAGTACGAGGAGACACCCAGAATGTTCAGGCCGTTGTTGAGAACTGCAATAATCAGAACGCCGATGAAGGTGCCCCAGATGCGGCCTCTGCCGCCGTTCATGCTGGTGCCGCCGAGAGCAACGGCTGCGATAGCATCCAGCTCGTAGCCGTCGCCAAGAGTCGGCTGTGCCGATGCCAGGCGGGAGAGCAGGATGAGACCGGACAGGGCTGCCATACAGCCGGAAATTGCATAAGCGATCAGCTTGGTGCGGTTGATGTTTACACCAGCCAGCTTAGCGGCTACAGAGTTGCTGCCGGTTGCATAGATTCTGCGGCCAAACGTTGTTTGTCCCAAAACAAACGCGATGATAATGAAAATCAGAATAAATAAGATAACTGGGAACGGAATGCCAAAGACGAGACCTTTGCCGACAAACTTGAGCAGAAAGCTGTTGCCGAGACCGGAAATCGGCTTGCCGTCCATAAAGATCATGGTCAGACCACGGAATACGGTCATGGTGATGAGGGTGGCAATGAACGGCTGCAAACGGCCTTTGGTGACGAGAACGCCACTGACTGCGCCGAACAGCGTGCCGAGTACCAGGGCAATCAGCATAGCAAGGCCGACCGGTACGCCCATTTTAATCATGTATGCACACAGCGCGGTAGACAGCGCGAGCACAGAACCAACCGACAAATCAATGCCGCCGGTCAGGATGACGCAGGTCATACCGAATGCAATAAATCCGTTGATGGAGGACTGACGAACCAGAGACATAAAGTTGTCAAAGGTGCGGAACTCCGGGCTGATAATACTAATAGCGACAACGAGCAGAACCAGCGCGATGAGCGCGCCCATATCCTGCAATTTGCCGAGAGGCTGATTCTTCTTATCCATTGAGTGTTCCTCCTGTCGCAAGAATCATGATATTTTCCTGATTTGCTTTTTCCTTGTCGATAAAACCACCAATTGTGCCCTCGTGCATGACCATCACGCGGTCAGACATGCCCAGTACCTCCGGAAGCTCGGAGGAGACCATGATGACAGCAACGCCTTTCGCTGCCAGATCATTGATGATGGAGTAAATCTCTTTTTTCGCTCCAATATCGACACCACGGGTTGGTTCGTCCAAAATCAAAACCTTGGGATTGGTGAAAATCCACTTGGCAAAGACGACCTTCTGCTGATTGCCGCCGCTGAGGTTGTTGCAGACGTGCTGAGAGCCGGTACACTTGATGTGTAGGTCTGCGATGCCTGCGGCAACCATGTCGTCCTCTTCCTTGGCATGAACGACACCGTGCTTGGAAATTCTCTGCAAATTGGCGAGGGAGATGTTCTCCTCAATGCTCTTGTCCAGCATCAAGCCCTCGACTTTTCGATCTTCTGTGATGAATCCGATGCCGTTGTTCATGGCATCCCATGGAAATTTGTTGTGGATTTCCGTTCCGTTCATGAAAATCTGACC
>NZ_JBNMHC010000156.1:0-5049 GCF_050872565.1 Butyricicoccus sp.
GATATTATTTCGGATGGCATCACCTTGGGATCTGTACAGGTGGCATCGGATGGCAAGCCGATTGTTTTGATGGCAGACCGCCAGACAACCGGCGGCTATGCGAAGATTGCAACGGTTTGTACGTTTGACATCCCGAAGCTGGCACAATGTCGACCCGGTGACCGCGTTCGATTCCAGCAGATTTCATTGCGAGAAGCGAGCAAACTCGCGCGGAAGGAGAAACAGCATGAATTATTCTGAGATGAGTCCGCGCGATGTGCGCGCCTTGATTCGAGAGAAGAAAATTACCGGTCCGACAGCAGGTATGAGTGCCGGATACGCACAGGCCAATTTGGTTGTGCTTCCCGCAGACCTTGCGTATGACTTTTTGTTATTTGCCCAGCGCAATCCGAAGTCCTGCCCGCTGCTCGAAGTCAGCGACAAGGGCAGTCGTACATTGCACAGCATTGCGCAGGACACAGATATTGCTAAGGATTTGCCGAAATATCGCATTTACCGCAACGGTGAGTTGGACGGCGAGTATACGGATGTGGAACAGTTTTGGCGTGAGGATCTCGTCAGCTTTTTGATTGGATGCAGCTTTTCCTTTGAGTCGGCATTGCTGGAAGCTGGCGTGCCGGTTCGTCACATCGAAGAGGGCTGCAACGTACCGATGTATAAGACCAATATCGCGTGCACACCGGCGGGTGTATTTCATGGCAATATGGTTGTGAGTATGCGTCCGCTGCCGTATGACCAGATTGTCAAGGCAACGCTGATTACCGGCGATATGCCGCGGGTACACGGTGCGCCGATTCATATCGGCAATCCGGAGGCAATTGGCATTCACGATTTACAGCATCCGGATTTCGGCGATATGGTCACGATAAACGATGGCGAAGTACCGGTATTCTGGCCGTGCGGCGTGACACCGCAAAATGTCATTATGGATTCTAAACCGCCGTTTGTCATTACCCATGCGCCGGGACATATGTTTATTACCGATGTAAAAAACGTGGATTTGAAATATTGATGAGGTGAGTACGATGAAGAAAGTAGATTTGAACTGTGATTTAGGCGAAAGCTTTGGCAATTATACCTGCGGCATGGATGAACAGGTGATTCCATGGATCTCTTCCGCCAATGTCGCTTGCGGCTTTCATGCTTCTGATCCGCTGGTGATGCAGAAAACCGTCGCACTCGCCGCACAGATTGGTGTCCATGTCGGTGCCCATCCGGGCTATCCGGATTTGGTCGGCTTTGGCAGAAGAAATATGAATGTTTCACCGGCAGAGCTGAAGGCAATGGTACAGTACCAGATCGGTGCGCTGTCTGCCTTTTGTAAAGCACAGGGCGTCAAGCTCCAGCATGTGAAGCCGCACGGTGCGATGTACAATATGGCGGGCAAGGATGCCAAGCTGGCAACAGCAATTTGCGAAGGCATTGCAGAAGTAGATGATTCTCTGATTTTGTTGGGACTGGCGGGCAGTGAGCTGCTGCGCGCCGCTCGTAAGATTGGTCTTCCGAGTGCGAGTGAAGTCTTTGCTGACCGCGCGTATGAAGATGACGGCAGCTTGGTTGCACGCAGCAAGTCGGGTGCTATGATTACCGATGAAGATCTGGCGATTTCCCGCGTTGTTCGCATGGTCAAGGAAGGTAAGGTAGAGACCATCTCCGGCAAGACCATCTCGATTCAGGCGGATTCCATCTGTGTGCATGGCGACAGCCCGAAAGCACTGGCATTTGTCGAAAAGATCCGCACGGAGCTGACGGAAGAGGGTGTACTGATCGCCCCAATGGACGACATCGTTCGTTAAGCGAAAGGAGGAGACCGTTATGGAAGGTCGAATTGAAAAGGTGCTGCTCAGCCATTCCGGTCGCGGCATGGACATTCTGTGCAAGCATTTGCGCGAAGACTATTGCCGCGAGGCAGCAGCCAAGCTGCTGGAACGCCCAAAGGGAACGGTTTTGCTGACTACTGGATTTTACGTCAATGGTGCCGCTGAAACCGATGGCCCTCCGGGAACCATGGTGCTGGCAAAGGCATTGGAGAAAATCGGATACCAGCCGGTTATTGTCACCGATGCGTATTGCAAGGGATTTTTTGAAATCTGCCAGTTAGCGGTAGAGTATGTCGATACTCATGCAGATGCTGAGATATATACTAACCTGTTTGACGTGTATCAGCCGGTTGCATTGATTTCCATTGAACGCTGCGGAAAAAATCGCAAGGGCGACTATGCGAACATGCGCGGCGAGAGCATCCTCGATCATACGGCCAGAACCGATCTCCTTTTTGAACAAGCAGCAGAACGCGGTATTTTTACGATTGGTGTCGGTGACGGCGGCAATGAAATCGGCATGGGAAACCTCAAGGATGTCATTACACAAAAGCTGTCCTTGGAACCGTGCGTGGTACCGGTAGATCGGCTGGTCGTAGCGACTGTGTCTAACTGGGGCGCGTATGGCTTGACGGCGTATCTCCAAAGATTGTCTGGCAAGCGCGTATTCCCGCGGTATGAAGAAATTCGGGATTACATCAAGGCAATTGTCAAGATGGGCAGTGTGGACGGCGTGACAAAGAAGTGCACGCCGAGTGTAGACAGCTTCCCGCCGACCATTGAAAAAGAGATTGTAGACAGCCTGTCTCTATTGACGCAGACGGCATAATAGAAAAAACAGCCAAGAAAAAACGTGCGTATCTCGTTAGGGGATACGCACGTTTGTTGTTTGTGATAAACGCTTATTCCGGCGCCGATGCATCACCGCTCGGCAGAGCAGAATAGATATTTTTAATGGTACGCAGGACGAAATGCGTCTGCGTCTGACATACGCCCGGCTGATCTTTGACCCAGCGATGAATGACCTCTAATTCATCGGACGAACGACAGCTGACTTTAATCATGTAGTCATAGCTTCCTGTCAGATAGTAGCAGGAAACAACGTTGGGATGCCGCATGACTTGATCGGAAAACGAATCGTTAAATCGCGGATGCTCCAACGAAATCTCAATCAAAGCGGTGACATCGTTTCCGACCTTGGCGTCGTTGGTGATGGCAGTATATGAACAGATAATACCGGCATCTTCCATTTTGTGAATGCGTTCAATCACTGTCGATACAGACAGATGCACGGCTTTTCCGATGTCCGAAGCACGCGCCCGTGCATTTTGCTTCAGGTGTGCCAGTATTTTCTGATCGATCTGATCCATCCTTGGATTCCTCCCGCGTTCGGTATGAAAAAAGGCGGTCAACGCTTTGGATGCTGACCGCCATTGGTTTCTTTTATTATATCAGCCGGAGCAAATCTTGTCAAAACCCTTTTTCTTCAAATATCGGAAGACAAGCAGACAAATGCAGACCGAGAGCAGGGAACCGCTTGTCGTAGCGAGACCCATCGGGAACAGCGTGTCTGGGAAAAGAATCGACGTGAGATAGACTCCGGGAACACGCACAAGGGCAATCGCACAGATGTTGTGCAGGAAAGAGAATTCCGATCGGCCGCAGGCGCAGAAATAACCACTGAAGCTGAAATGAATGCCCGCGAAAATACAGTCCCAAATGTAGCCGCGCAGATACTGGCTGCCGAATACGACAACAGCAGCGTCTGCTGTGAACAAGCCGACGACAGACGGCGCGATGAACTGAATAAGCAGAGCGACAACAACGCCAAAGCTGACAGTGATACAGATACCGCATCGCAGCACTTGAATCGCGCGCTGCGGCTTTCCGGCGCCGATGTTCTGTGCACCGAGCGCAGAGATCGTGGACAGCATAGAAGATGGTACCAAGAACAAAAAGCTGATAATTTTTTCTACAATACCGACGGCGGCGGCATCACTGAGTCCGCGGCGATTGGCAATGACCGTGATGATGAGAAACGCGATTTGAATCAGACCGTCTTGCAAAGCAATAGGAATACCGATTTTCAGCACGCGACCCATCGCTTCGCGGCGCGGCTTCCAATCGCTTTTGTGCAGGGAAATGCCGGTGTCTCTTTTGCAGATGACGAGAAAGGCGATGATGACACTGAGTCCCTGAGACAGCGTGGTACCCAGCGCGGCACCGACAGCACCGAGATGCAGAGCACCGATGAACACATAGTCCAACACAATGTTTGCAATGCAGGCGATGGCAATGAAGTACATCGGGCTTCTGGAATCACCTAAGCCACGGAAAATCGAGCTGATGATGTTGTATGCGGTGATACAGGGAATGCCGATAAAGCAGACGGTCAGATAGGCAATCGTGCCGGATACTGCCTGTTCCGGCGTAGACATGATGGACACAATCGGTTTGACCAGTCCAAGAAATACTGCCATCAAAATAAGAGATGCCGTCAAAAATAACACGACGGTATTGCCGATGGTTTGTGATACTTTTTTCTTGTCTCCGGCACCGACTGCTTGACCAATGGTAACTGTGGTGCCCATAGCCAGACCGACAACCATAACGGTTATCATGTGCATCACCTGACTGCCGACAGAAACAGCTGTGGTGCTGGCAACCCCTTCAAATTGTCCGATGATAAACAAGTCCGCCATGCCGTACAGCGTCTGTAAAAAATACGACAGGAGATACGGCAGAGAAAAGTAGGCAATGTTCTTCCATACATTGCCGGCGGTGAGATTTCGTTCCATATGTTCCTCCATTCCATAAAAAATAGCCGGATAAGAGAACGATACTCTGTCAGTTCTCTTATCCGGTCATCCTATACGTAGAAGTAACCCTCGGAAATACTGTGAACTATCGTTATCTTATCCGGCCTTATACTTACGTTTATAAGTCCTCCGACAAAAGTATCATACAATATCTTTGTTTCCTTGTCAACCGCGCTAAATGCTTGTTAAATTGCCTGCTGCATGATTGACGTCTTTTTGTGGATATGCTATGCTTAAGGCAGTTGAAAAGGGAGTAGTTGCAAGGCACGTTGTCAACATCACGATTTGCGCGGGCAAATCTGGCAGGGTGCGCCTGAACACACAGGTAACAAGACTTTTCGGCAGCTGTTGTTATACGCTTCAGCTGGCGGAAGGTCTTTTTTTATTTGCCTTCCGCCGCAGAAAAACGA
>NZ_JBNMHC010000157.1:0-4990 GCF_050872565.1 Butyricicoccus sp.
TGGTTCCGTCTTTCAGGGTAATGTTAATCATAACAATCCATTTCCTTTCTTTGGGGCAAAAAAACAACTCCCGCCCCTAAAATGTTGTCAGGGGTGAGAGCTAACGGTTCCCACGGTTCCACCCTGCTTGCATTTGTGACAAACGTCAAAAATGCCGCTCGGTTATCTGATAACGCGGATAAGACGCCGCAGGATACTGGTTCTTTCCCCTGCGGAGCTCCGGGACGGTAACAGGAATCCAATGTGCCGCGGGAACTTTCAGCTTATAATTCCCGCTCTCTGGTGCGCGATTGTCGGGACTCCTGCGTTCCCTTCTCTGCTTGTTTTTTCGATTTGTCCTTATTTTACAACGCCCCGGAACGCTTGTCAACCAACAGTTTGTACAAAAGCGGTAAGATCTTTTATGCACCGGACAGCATGGTTTCGCTGTCAGACACCAGAAGATGCACCTCTTTTTCCTGAATTTGTATTTCTACACACTGTCCCGCGTGACCGGTCAGCAGCAGTCCCGCCAGCGGGTCTGTCACACACCGAGCGACCTCATCGCGAACGGCTCGTGCACCGCGTTTGGCATCGACCACGCCGAGCCGCTGCTCTGCATCCGGCGACCAACACAGGCGCGTGCCGCGCGCTTCGCAGCGCCGCGCGAGCTTTTGCAGTTCCTGTGCAGCAATGGCGGCACAGTCGCGCGCGGTCAAACCGGAAAAGACAATCAAGTCATCCAAGCGCGCCGCCAGCTCCGGCTGCAAAATGCGGCGCGCTTCTTCCTCTGCCTGCTGCTGTTTGAGCTGCTGTGTGCCAAATCCAACCGCCCGCCCCTGCTGTCCGCTGCCCAAATTGGAGGTCAGCAAAATGACAGCGTGGCGAAAATCCGCACTTCTGCCCTCGGAATCAGTGAGCCTGCCGTCTTCGAGCAGACGCAGCAGCAAACGCAGGACATCCGGATGGGCTTTTTCCACCTCATCAAACAGCACGACAGAGCGCGGATGTCTGCGGATTTTTTCCGTCAGCTGTCCGCCTTCTCCGTATCCTTTATAACCAGGCGGTGCACCGATGAGGCGAGAGACATCATGCGGCTGCTGATATTCCGACAAATCAATGCGAATCAAGCCATCTCGTCCGAACAATACCCGCGACAGAGCCAAGCTCACGGACGTTTTTCCCACACCGGTCGGTCCCGTCAGCAGCAGGGCTGCGACCGGACGCGCTGTGTCACGTAAACCGGCACTGCCGCGCCGCACCGCACGGCAGATTTTCGCGATGGCCTGTTCCTGCCCAATCACGTTTTTTTGAAGCTCCTGCTCCAATCGCATCAGTTTCTTCGCTGCATCTCCCTCTTCCGCCGCGCGAAAACCGTCAAACCGATAGGCCATACGGGCAATCTCGTGTGCTGTCACCTGTGTGCCGCCTTCCAAATGCACCGCGGCGCACGCTTCATCCAGCAAATCAATCGCTTTATCCGGCAAATGACGATCCGGATGGATGCGCACAGAGATATTCACTGCTGCTCCCAGCGCGTCCGGTGCAATGCACACTTGATGATGCTGTTCATATTTTCTTGCAATGCCGCGCAAGATGGTCTCGGTCTGCTGTTCGTCTGGCTCTGCAACGCGAATCTTTTGAAATCGGCGCTCCAGTGCAGCATCTTTTTCAATGGTCTTGTGATATTCTTCCGCCGTTGTCGTGCCGATAAGCCGAATCTCTCCGCGCGCCAACGCCGGTTTAAGCAAATTGGACGCGTCAATCGCGCCCTCTGCGGAACCCGCACCGACCAGTGTGTGCACCTCATCAATAAAGGCAATGACATCTTTGGACGCGCGCAATTCCCGCACAATGTTTTTCAGCCGCTCTTCAAATTCGCCGCGGTACTTTGTGCCGGAAATGAGACTCGCCATGTCCAAAGAGACAATCCGCGCATGGCGCAGCTCCTCCGGTACCTTGCCGTCTGCAATCGCCTGCGCCAATGCCTCTGCCACAGCCGTCTTTCCCACGCCCGGGTCGCCCAGCAGCACCGGATTGTTTTTGGTGCGCCGCTGCAAAATGGTCATCAGGCGAAACAGCTCTTTTTCCCTGCCAATCACGGGATCCAATCGGCCTGTCCGCGCCAGCTCCGTGAGATCTGTCGCATACCGATCCAGTGTCGCTGTCGCCGCCGGGCGCGCGGCAGCCCGTCTGGTGTGCAGCTCCTGCGTAAGAGACATACCGGTCTGCCGTTCCAGAGCCGGTATATCCGCTCGCATTCGTTCGAGAATGCGATGTCCCATACAGCTGCGAAAGCGAATGAGCGCACACAGCAAATGCCGTTCATCTGCCGGACCGCCGCTCGCCGCTCCCGCCGCCTGTCCCAAAACCAGCCGCAATTCCGGACTGATATGCCGCGGCCGCCGCATGGGGAACCGACTGCCCGTCAGCTTTGCGGTATAATAAAAGCTTTTCCATCCGCCTGCTCCGGCATCCGCCAACAGCTTGGACGCGGTGCCGCCCGCAGAGGCACTCAGCCCCAGCAGCAGATGCTCTGTCCCCACGGTATCCTGTCCCAAAATGCCCGCGCGGCGCACGGATGCCGCCAATGCTCTTCTGGCATTTTTGTCAAATGGCCCTTGAAATTCCATGTTCCTCCCTCACTTTCCACAATCTCTTTTTTCATTTTTACCCGTTCCTTCCATTTTTAGACGCTGCCGATAGATTTTTTCTGTTACCCCATGTCACTTTCCGTTTGGATATGGTATACTATAAAAGATATATGATAGAAAGCTGTCACAGACCTTCTTTTTTGTATGCCATGCGCGTTTTGCATCAATGTGAACAAGTTTTTAACGCGAATTTTAACGCATTTTTTGCACAATTTAGTTGCTATTCCGCGTTTTGGCGCGTATAATGCGTTTTGGCAAAGAAAAATGAATAAAATTCATTTTTCCAGATACATACAGAAACAAATAATAAGGAGGTTTTTATTGTGACTACACCACAAATTGCTGCCGTTGTCATCTTCTTGGCTGTCATCATCGCCATTATGACAGAGAAGATTCATCGTGCAGTCGCTGCAACTGCTGGTGCTGTCCTTCTGCTCCTGATCGGCATCCTGAACGTGGATTCCGCCGTCAGCTACATCGACTTCAACACCGTCGGTGTCCTGATTGGTATGATGCTGTTCGTGGCAGTTGTGAAAAATTCCGGCATTTTTGAATTCATTGCCATTAAATCAGCCAAAATTGCAAAGGGTGACCCTTGGCGCATCATGGTGCTGTTTGTCATCATCACCGCGGTTCTCTCCGCGTTCCTTGACAACGTAACCACCGTCCTGCTGATCGGACCGATGACCATCGCCATCACGCAGATTCTGGAAATCAATCCGGTTCCGTTCCTGATGACGCAGATCATGGCATCCAACATCGGCGGTACCGCCACCCTCATCGGTGACCCTCCGAACATCATGATTGGTTCTGCGGCAGGTCTTTCCTTCGTAGACTTTATCGAGAACACCGGCCTGGTTGTCATTCTGATTCTCGTCGTCATGATTGTCTGCTTCCGTCTGATGTATGGCAAGCAGCTGGTTGTAGACGCAGAAAAGACCAAGCTCATCATGGAGTTGGACGAAAGCAAGACCATCAAGGATCATGCGCTGATGGTAAAGAGCCTCGTGCTCATCGCTCTCGTTGTCGTCGGCTTTGTCATGCACAGCACGCTGGGCATTGAGTCCTGTGTTGTTGCTCTGACCGCTGCCGCTGTCATGCTGATTATCGGCAAGCAGGACGCAGAGGACATTATCGCCAACGTCGAGTGGTCTACCATCGTGTTCTTCATCGGTCTGTTTATCGTCGTCGGCGGTATGCAGGAAACCGGCGTCATCAACATGCTGGCACAGGCTCTGATGGATGTCACCCATGGCGATGTCTTCATCACCATGCTGCTGCTCCTGTGGCTGTCCGCGATTTTCTCTGCCTTCCTCGACAACATCCCGTTTGTTGCGACCCTGATTCCGATGATTATCACAATGGGTCAGAGCGGCACAGACATTACCCCCCTGTGGTGGGCAATCTCGCTGGGTGCATGTTTGGGCGGCAACGGCTCTCTGATTGGTGCTTCCGCAAACGTCGTTTTGTCCGGCATCAGCAACAAGAACGGCTACCCGATCACCTTTATGAGCTATTTGAAGGTCGGCTTCCCGCTCATGATTCTTTCTATCATTATCTCCACCGGCTTCCTGCTCATTCGTTACTGAGAGCTTTGAAAACCGCTGGTATCCCGCCGCATCCTGCGGCAGAATGGAGTGTATTTCATGAACGCCAATTCTATCTCTGGTGATATGATTAACTTCCGCCTCCGTCAGCTGGGCGCGACTTCCATCCGCGAAGTCAACAGCATCATGCACATCGTGCGCTTCCAGCTGGAAAACGGATTTGAGGTGGCTTATGTCTTTAACATCACCAAAAACAACAAGTATTTCTTGCAGCGTATGCGTCCGTATGCACTGGCACACGGTAAGATGGCTGACGCAGAATCCATCGTAGAATTTATCACGCAGGACATCGCCAAGTTCCGTCAGGCACAGCAGAGCAGCAACTTCCAGACCTTCATTGAGACCGCAAGCCTCATGAACACGCTGACCGCCAAGCTGGAGGACATGTTCCTCAACCACAACGTAGACGGCAAGCTGCTGACGAACTTCAACCACTGCATCCAGAACGAATGCGATTATGTCGATGCTCTAGTAGATAATTCCAAGCCGCTGTAACCGAAATTTCCGTTTTCTCTATAAGCAGACCTGTCTTTTTTTGGCAGGTCTGTTTCTTTTTATTTTTTCGTCTTTTGTACAAATTCCGCGTTTAAATTCCGCTAACTTTCTTTCATTTTTCCATTTTTCGTGTTTCTTTTCCGCTAATTTCCGCCTTGATTTTACGAAATAAAGCATGTATAATGGCAACGATGAAAAACTAGGCATGTGTCGGTCTATTTTTTCAAACATTTTGTTCAAAAATGTATCATAAAA
>NZ_JBNMHC010000158.1:0-4978 GCF_050872565.1 Butyricicoccus sp.
GAGCTGCACGCCGGTTCTTGGCGGCGGGATCTAAAAGATCTCCCGGAGACCGCCACGCCGGAGGAACAGGAAAACGGCAGAATGCTCTCCTATCGAGAGCTGGCTGACCAGCTCATCCCGTATATCAAAGAGCAGGGATTTTCTCACATTGAGCTGATGCCGCTGACCGAGCACCCATTCGACGGTTCCTGGGGCTATCAGGCAACCGGTTATTTTTCCGCCACCTCGCGATACGGCGATCCGTATGGTCTGATGGAACTGATTGACCGCTGCCATCAGGCGCACATCGGCGTCATTCTCGACGTCGTGCCTCTGCATTTCGTGACGGATTTCTTCGGTCTGCATCAGTTTGACGGCGGATTTGTCTATGAATCGCAGTACGAAGATCTGCGCTACACGGAATGGGGCACGGTGCTGTTTGATTACACCAAGCCGCATGTGCTGTCATTTATGAAGTCCTCGCTGGATTTCTGGATCAACTACTACCACATTGACGGTCTGCGCTACGACGCTGTTTCTCAGCTCATTTTCAAAAACGGCGATCCCAACGCCCCGCTCAACGATCCGGGCATCTGGTTCCTCAAGGATACCAATTTCTATCTTCAGCAGACTTATCCAAACGTCATGCTCATGGCAGAGGACTCGTCCAATTACATCAAAGTCACAGCTCCGCCGCAGTACGGCGGTCTGGGATTTGATTACAAGTGGGATCTCGGCTGGATGAACGATACCCTTCAGTATCTGTCCATGCATCCGAACGACCGCAATCATTCCCGCCACACGCTCATGTTCTCGATGGCGTATTTCTACAACGACATTTTTATTCTGCCGCTGTCGCATGATGAAGTCGTGCACGGCAAACACACCATCATCGACAAGATGTGGGGCGATTACGACCAAAAGTTCCGGCAGACCCGCCTGCTGTATCTGTATATGTGTGCACATCCGGGCAAAGTCCTCAATTTCATGGGCAATGAGCTGGCAGAGTTCCGCGAGTGGGATGAAAACAAGCAGCTGGGCTGGAATCTGATGGAATATCCGATGCACGATGCGTTTAATCATTACTGCCGCCATCTGCACAAAATCGGCTTGGACTATCGCGCTCTATATGATACTGAATACGATCCGCGTGCTTTCCGCTGGCTGGACACACCGGGCGCACCGGCCACTGTCTTTGCGTTTGTGCGCCGTTCCGAAGACGGCAAGCAGACGGTTGCCTGCGTCATGAACTTCGGTTTGCAGCCTGTCACAGTATTCCTGCCTGCGATGTCCGGCGACTGGACCGAGCTGGTCAACACCGATGACACCCAATATTCCGGTTCCGGCGTGACCAATCCCGGCAGCGTGCACGGACAAGTCCGCTTGGCTCCGCTGTCCGGCAGCCTGCTGTGCCGAGAGTGATTGTGGAATAATCTGTGGAAAAAACAACTAGACAAAAAAGATCTGTGCTCCTATTATTACAAATAGGCAGTTCACAGATCTTTTTCTTTTGAAAGGAGACATATTCATGCCTATTTCAACCCTTGCAGACTGTTGTATTTCTTCTTTAGAGCATCCGATTTCTGCCTTGGCAGATCGTCCCGCCTTATCTGCAGAAGATCTTAAGGCATATTTTGACGCCAATCCGCTCCAGCTCATGCACGCACACAATGCGCTGGCACAGGCTCTATCGGACACCGCGGGCGCGAAACAGATTGGATTTACCGGCACCGCCGGTGTCTCGGCATCCAATGTACAGCAGGCCATCGAGCAGGTACAGCAGCAGCTCTCTGACCTCGCTTTGGGTTCTGTTCCAGACGGTTCCATCACCACAGCCAAGCTTGCAGCCTCGCTTCAGCAGCAGATTGCCGCTGTCTCACAGCTGCAATCTACGGTGAAACAGCTGCAAGCCGAACAACACGCATCCGGTACCCAGTTCCCGTTTATGGTGCTCGCGCTGTCCGATGATACGCCGGAAACCATGCTGGACGAGTTGGCATCCGCCGCGCTTGGTCTGCGCTACACAGACGGCGTACACAATCTCGGCAGGCAGCTTGGCTGGCTGTGTACCAGAAACAGCAGCACCACACCGTCCGCCGCCTTCCTCGCCAAGCAAACCTATGCAGATATTCTGTCCGATTCCGCGACATTGCAGGAAATCGCCTCGCTGGCTCCGGTGCTCGCGCTCATCAAACTGTCCGCAGAAGGCGTCCGCGCGTATAACTCCGCTCTGCACGATGAACAATAAATCATCTCCCCAAAATAGCAAAAGTCTCCCTTTTGGGAGACTTTTGATTTATCTTATCGAATTTCATCCAGCGACTTGGACACTTCATGCTTGATTGGCTTCCACTCTACCTTGCGGAACAGAGCAGCAACGGCAATCGGCAGATAGGTCAGCTGGAACAGCGGGAACGTAAATGTATACAGGACACGCTTCCATGTCGGGCAGTTGCGGATTTTCTTGCGCTCCGAGATAATCGTCACAAGACCCATCAAGAACAGGGAGCCATAGTAGCCGAGCAGCCAGAAGCCCAGCGAACTGAGCATCGTTTGAATCATATGCGGCATGTACAGTGAACCGAACACACCCATCAGCAGAATAACAAGATCAATTGCCAGAATGCCCATCGTAATCAGCATACCCGGCATAACCGTCATGGTCAAATCATAGCTGGCGAGCTTTTTGATGTGACGCTTGGTGACGATGCCGCTGCTCAGTTTGCCGCCGTAGTTGGCGACAATCTGATAAAATCCCTTTGCCCAGCGCATACGCTGGGTCCAAGACTGGCTGAATGTCGTCGGCTGCTCATCGTACAGCATCGCATCGCCGCAGTAGCCAATCATCTCTCCGTGAATGACGGTATCGACGGTAAATTCAATATCTTCTGTCAGCAGATGATACGGCCAGCCGCCGCGCTCTCGAATGACTGCGCTTGCCACGACAAAGCCGGTACCAGAGACCGCACAGCTGGTTCCCAGCATCATGCGGGCATTGTTCAAGAACTTCGCTTCACGCAGGAACCACAGCGAATAACCGGCAGAGATCCAGTTTGTCGCAAAGTTTTTGGAATTTCGATAGGTCGTCATAATGCGGTAGCCCTGACAGAACGTCTTGTTGACCGCCTCAAAAAAGTGCTCATCCAGCAGATTATCCGCATCAATAATGACATAGGCGTCATAATAGTCGTCACCGACGCCCTCTTTGAGCTTCGTAAAGAGATAATCCAGCGCATAGCCCTTGCCGACTTGCTCCTTGTTAAATCGCTCATAGACAATGGCACCGTGGTCACGCGCCACCTGTGCGGTGTTGTCCGTACAGTTATCCGCGATAACAATTGCATCCAGAAATTCCGCCGGATACGTCTGCGCCTTGATGGTATCCAGCAGCTGGCCAATGACACTGGATTCATTTCGCGCGGAAATAATCGCCGCATACCGATTGGTTTTGATGATCGGCTCTGCATGGTGCTTTTTGCGGCGTTTGCGGATATATTCTCCAATAAATACCACACCGATATATCCCATCTGATAGACATACAGAACAGAAATGATCGTAATGACCAAAGTATTCATATGAATAATGAGATTCACAACAATCCCCTTTCCCATTTTTGCTACAGGTTCTTTTCTTTTCAAAAAGATAACACTTTCTTGTGACAATTGCAAGGAATCCCGATGTTTTTCACAAAATCTTTGCAATTTTCTACACTGTATACAAAAGGGAGCACCCAAAATAGGTGCTCCCTCAAGCATTTTCGTTTTGCTCTCGTTGCTATCAGCCAGCGGAACCTACCGCAGAACCGGCAGAACCGGAGCCATTGGATACAAAGGCATCTGCATTGAACGGGAGATAGGTGTTGACGTTGTATGCGGTAATCTTGTCATACTCGTCAGTGGTCTCTACCTTCATGTCCTCGGTGATGCCGTCCAGCTTGTCCTGCACGATCTTCTCACCGATTGCAGACTTGATGGTGCTCTCATCGCCGTTGCCGGAATTGCTCAGATAAGCAGAAGTGTCGGTCAGTGCGGAATCCTCCAGCTTCAGCTTCTCAATGATGAACCAGCCATAGCCCTTGTAGTATACCAGTTCGTCGTTGATTGCGCCCTCTTCCATCTTGGCAACTGCCTGATAGTACTCGTCTACCATGTCGCCTTCGGTGAAGTAGTAGCCGTTCTTGGACTGTGCGGTATCGGCATTGTTTTCCTTCCACAGGTCATCGAACTTACTCGGATCTGCCTTTACCTGATCCAGAATCGACTGTGCCTTGTTCTGTGCTGCGGTCAGTGCGTCGCCGGTCAGCTCGTTGCCGCTGTCGTCTACATCTTTAATCAGAATGGACTTGGCGTGCAGATAGGTGTTCTGGAACTGCTTGGTGATGTCACCCTGATCGTAATACTTCTCAATGATGTCATTCATCAGCTGCATGGTCTCGTTGTTGCTCTCGTACAGCTCTTCGGTGTAGCCATAGCTGTTGAGGTAGGTAACAAACGGATCTTCATCGCCCTTGACCTTATACTTGAGCCAGCGGGTAAAGGTACCGGTCTGAGAACCCAGCTGCTGTCTGTTGTTGTCGAGGTTTTCCTTGAGCTCCTTCTTGGAGTTCTTGCTCAGGCTGACGCCCTCATTTTCTGCCAGCTTCTTGATGGCACGATACTGCTTTGCCTGATTGAGGCAGCCTTCCTTGATGCTGCCAAAGATCTCGTCGCTTGCCATAGACTGAATGTCCATGCCGAACGAGTTTTCATAGTACATCAAATTATAGACAATGTATGCTGCCAGCTCGCTGGAGTGTACATCCTCTCCGTCGATGGTTGCCACAACCGGTGTGTTATCCGTCGTGCCGCAGCCAGTCATTGTTGCCAGCATACCGACACAGAGGATACCAGCCATGAGCATGGAAAGTAATCGCTTCATGTTTGATTCTCCTGTTCTTTCATTTTTCATCCCGCCGCCACAGGAAAGCGGCCGCTTCCCCCACTTGGCGCGTTAGTTTCA
>NZ_JBNMHC010000159.1:0-4967 GCF_050872565.1 Butyricicoccus sp.
GAAACGGTGGAGTCGGTGACAATCAAATCGTTGTCGTTGCGGCTGCCGATAGTAAACGGGTAGTGCGTTACCGGCACGCGACGACCCTGATACACGATGAAAAATTCCAGCGGGGTAGAAGAAGCTGCGCGAGCTGGAGCTTTTTTCTTCGGCTCTGGGGAATTGGTAGTTTCTTTTTCAGGCTGGTCGGCTGTCGTGAAGCGATTTGCCTTCCAGATAATAAGTACGGCCAAAATAATAATAACGCCGATCAGAACTGGTTTTAAAATATTATCCATAGGTGTTCCTCCTGTGTCTCTCCATATTATAGCATAAAAATTGAAAATGCAAATAGGTTTTAACAAATATATCGGAAATCTGAGAGAAAATGGAGATTTATTCCCGAAATTATGGAGAGAAATTCGGAAATAATCGGTCAATATGACAGAGAAATTTCAGTTGACGAAACAAATCCTTAACGCAAGAGTGCTTGTTTCGACAGGGTGTGATTGGTATAATAGAAGCAAAAGAAATAAAAGCTGTCGAATTCGTTGGATCGCAGCTGAAAGAAGGGAAATCCTGAATGGGTGAGAAAAAACGAAAGAAACAGCAGTCGATTTCGATCAGCCGGAAAAATGTGCTGGATCTGGGATTTACGCTTGGCATTATTCTTGTGGCGTGTCTGGTGTCCTCGCTGCTGGTGCATTATTCCAAGAGCTCTGCCAATGTCACGGCGGTATTTACGCTTGCTGTTCTGCTGACAGCGCGGGTGACAGATGGCTATGTTTGGGGCATTGTCGCCTCGATTATCGGTGTATTTGCCGTCAACTATGCATTTACCGATCCGTTTTTTGCTTTTAACTTTACATCGGCGGGCTATCCGATTATCTTTGCTTCCATGGCACTCATCGCCGTTGTGACCAGTGCGACGACGGGCAGCGTGAAATTGCAGGCATACCGGGCAAAGACAAGCGAAGAACATACGCGGAGACTGTATAATTTTTCTCAAAAGCTTGCCAGTGCACAAAATGCCGATCAGATGATTGATTTAGCTATGCAGTATCTGCATGAGCAGCTGGGCTGTCCGGTTTTGTATTTAGAGGATGAAAATGACATCCGTGAAAATCGAGAGCGCGTCGTCGGAGAAATCGGCGGCTTTGTCTCAGACTCCATTGAACACAGCGCGATTTCCGATTGCTTCCGTGAGGCGTGCGATACCGGTGTCGGCACCGTACATTCTCCGTATGCGCGGTTTCATTATATTCCGGTGCCGGGCAGCAGCGGAATGCTGGGCTGTGTGGGCCTGCTGTGGAGCAATGATTTGGCAAAGGAAGAAACGCAAGAGTATGTCAAAGCTATGCTGGCACAGACGGGTATCTCGTTGGAGCGGCAGCGTTTGGCAGAAGAGCGCAATCGCGCGGCGATGACTGCCGACAGAGAAAAGCTCCGGAGCAATTTGCTTCGCTCGATCTCGCACGATCTGCGCACACCGTTGACCGGCATTATCGGTGCATCGGCGGCAATTGAAGAAAACGGCGAGAGCATCGGCGCAAAGGAAATGCGTAAACTCGCCTCGGATATTCATGAGGATGCAGAATGGCTGCTGCGTATGGTAGAAAATCTGCTGTCTGTCACGCGCGTTTCTCAGACGACGGAATTGAAAAAGTCCGAAGAGGCAGCGGAAGAAGTTATCGTGGAAGCCGTATCGCGATGCAAAAAACGGTTTCCGGATGCACAGATTCGTGTAGATCTGCCGGAAGAGGACATGCTGTTTGTCCCAATGGACGCGACACTGATTGTACAGGTACTCATCAATCTCATGGAAAATGCCGTGCGCTATGCACAGACACCGATTGACATTGGTCTGCGCCGCAATGGAGATTTGGCCGAGTTTTCGGTCAGAGACTTTGGACCGGGCATTCCGGAGGACAAAAAGCAGCAGCTGTTTGACTCCGTGCAAGCACAGCCGGACAGCCGCCGCGGCGGTTTGGGCATTGGGCTGACCCTGTGCCGTTCCATTATTTCCGCGCACGGCGGAAGCATTTGGGAAGTCAATCATCCGGATGGCGGTGCACAATTCTTATTTACTCTGCCGTTGGAGGAGGAATCGTAAATGAATGGGGAGACCATTTTAATTGTAGAAGATGAACAGCCGATTGCACATGTGCTCATGACCATTTTGTCCGCCAATGGATACCATACCTTGCAGGCATCGACGGGCACGCTCGCGCGTTCTATTATCAATTCCCATTGTCCGCGCTTGATTCTGCTGGATTTGGGTCTGCCGGATATGGACGGATTGGAACTCCTGCGCTGGCTGCGTGAGTGGTCTGGTGTTCCGGTGCTTGTTGTTTCTGCAAGAGAAGAAGAAAACCAGAAGGTAGAAGCCTTGGATCTTGGCGCGGATGATTATATCACCAAACCGTTTGGTACATCTGAGCTGCTTGCCCGCATTCGCACCGCGCTGCGCCATCAAGCAAAGCTGGAATCCGGCGAAGATATGCCGCGCGGCAGCTACAGTGTGCGCGATCTCACAGTGGATTTTGAACGCCGCAAAGTCACATTGCGGGGAGAAGAAGTCCATTTGACACAGATCGAATACAAGATCGTCGAATTGATTGCGCGCCGTCCGGGGCGTGTGCTGACCTATGATTATATTATCAGCCGCATCTGGGGACCGTATGCCGTAGACAATAACCGCATTTTGCGCGTAAATATGGCACATATTCGCAGAAAATTAGAGGATAATCCGGCAGAGCCGTATTACATCCGCACGGAAATCGGTGTGGGATACCGCATGGCAGAAGAATAACACAAAAGCCTGAGAGAATTTTTTCTCCCAGGCTTTTTTTCTACTCATGCTAACCGTTATGTGCGCAGTGGTTCGGGTCTTTCGTGAACAATCACGAGGATTTTTACGCGCGGTTTTTCCAGCTCATGCTTGATGGATTTGATGTAGATATGATATTGAAATTTCTCAACGTACTGATGATAGAGCTTGGCATCGGTTTTATTGAGCTTGCCAAGCTCATCGCCATTTTCTGTGATAACTGTGCAGTTGGAACCGTTGGCATTGCAGATGATAAAAACAGGCTGCGCTTTGGTGCACGATGCGATGGTTTTAATGCGCTCGCTTTTGCCTGTGCCTTTGAGCTTCCAGATGAGATGTACATCGCCGTTTGCCGCAGGCTTCGGCAGATACATTCCTGCAAATGCTCCATCCGTCCGCAATTGCAGATCAAGATGGAGGGACGGTTCATTGGTCATTGTTTGCTTCATAAAGCCACCTCCGTTTCTGTCTGCTAACAAAAATATCATAGCATAAATTTGACCGTCCTTCAATGATTTGGCATGAAATTTGCATAAAGACTGTGTATAACTTTTGTAAACAAATTTGGTGTGTTTTAAAACACAGTTTAAGAAAACACGCGTTTTTGTGCAAAGTATTGAAAAAGAGAACAGCCGAAGGATTTTTTTCCTTCGGCTGTTTGTGCGCTTACAAAAACGATTTCATTTGTGTGATATTGGCGCGTTCGGTTGCAAGCAGCTTATCTGCCAAACGCGAAACAGCGGTATCCTGTACATCGCAGCTGCGAATGGTTTGAATGCTTTTTGTCACGCCCATGGTATTTCCCTGAATCATCATATCTGCAATATTGGATTCGGAGGAATCCATCATGGTTTTGAGTCCCGATGTCAGTTCGCTGGACCATTTGGCGAACGTGCCGACGTTTTCCGGCTCGCCGCCGAGTTTTTGCAGCAGAGAATCGGCGGAATCATGAATTTTTTTGTATTCCGTGCGCTGCTGCTTGAGCGCTTGACGGAATTCTCCATTGGTGTATGGCAGCACCGAGTCGATGCCGTCTGCGCCCATTTCCGTTGTCTGACGGATATGATTGAGCAGTGTGCAGTCATCCTTCATCAATGTTCTCACCTCAGAATCAGTATTGACCGACAGAGGCGGTGTTATGCGAAATTTTGCGGATTAGTCTGCAAACAATGGCGTGCTGAAATAGCGTTCAGCCGTGTCCGGCAAAATCGTCACAACGGTTTTGCCTTTGCCGAGCTGTTTTGCGAGTCTGCGCGCCGCGGCGACATTGCTGCCGCTTGAGATGCCGCACATCAAGCCTTCCAGACGTGCCAGATCTTTGGCGGTCTGCAATGCTTCTTCGTCTGTGACAATTTCAATATGGTCATAGATTTTGGTATTTAAAATATCCGGAATCAGTCCGTCACCAATGCCCATCTGCAAGTGTGTGCCGACTGAACCGCCGGACAAAATCGCTGCATGTTCCGGTTCAACTGCCCAGATCGTCATGTCCGGATGGACAGCGCGCAACGATTCGCCGATGCCGGTGATGGTTCCGCCGGTTCCGATACCGGAACAGAAACCGTCAATGCGGCAGTCCACTTGTTCTAAGATTTCCTGTGCAGTTTGGCTGCGGTGAATCTCTGCATTCGCTGGGTTGGCGAACTGCTGCGGCACGAAGACATGCGGATCTTCCTTTGCCATGCGCAAGGCAGTCTGAAGGCATTCGTCAATACATGCGCCAATATCTCCGTCATCGTGGATGAGAATCACTTCTGCGCCGTAGTGGCGAACCAGCTTGCGGCGTTCTTCGCTGACTGAGTCCGGCATGATGATGATCGTGCGGTAGCCGCGCACGGCACCGATGAGCGCCAGACCAATGCCCTGATTGCCGCTGGTCGGCTCTACAATGATGGAATCCGGATGAATCAGACCTTTCTTTTCTGCGTCCGCAATCATGTTAAAGGCCGTGCGCGTCTTAATCGAGCCGCCGACGTTCAGACCTTCAAATTTTACCAAGATTTGTGCGCTGTCTGGCTCTGTCATGCGGGAAAGCCGAATCACTGGCGTATGTCCCATTGCTTCTAATACGTTGTTGTAAACCATATGAATCATCCTCGTATACAAAAGCCGAAATCTCTCTCATTTTCGGCAAAAATTATGGTATTTCTACACTAGA
>NZ_JBNMHC010000160.1:0-4962 GCF_050872565.1 Butyricicoccus sp.
AAGGAGGAATCCCTATGCTTGGTTTTGAAGCAGGCACCTGCAACGGATCGGATTTATATTTTCAAAGCCCTTCTGAGCAGGCACGCAGTATGCTGTTCTATATGACGTCCTGCGGCTACTACTATACAGACAAAAACTATATCATCGACCGTCAGCATTATTCCGACGCACGATACTTACTCATGTATATTCGCAGTGGACAGCTTTCTGTCACCGTCAGCAGCCGCACCACAACCGCGCGCCGCGGGCAGATTGTTCTCTTGGACTGTTCGCTCCCTCACACGTACCATACTATCGATCACGCAGAGTTCGTTTGGATTCATTTGGACGGCAGCAACTGCCCGCAATTGTTTGAGCAAGTGCGCAGCTTATATAATGCCCCTGTATTCGACTCTTCCAGTGCTTCAGAAGTGCATCAAATTATGCTGGACATCTTATATGCTTGGCGCAATGACCAATGGATTCCCGAAGCCCAGTTGTCTCTGCGTCTCTATTCTATCTGGATTGCCCTGATTTCCGGCAATTCCTCTCAGACCCAAGCAGATGTTGGCAACGCACAGACTGCGACAGAGGCCGCGATCCAATATATTGGCGAGCACTATGGAGAAGCGTTAACCCTTCCGGAGCTGGCGCGGCACGTCAATATGAGTCAGTTTTACTTTTCCCGCCTGTTCAAGAAGCAATGCGGCTACTCTCCGCACGAATATATCATCCTCGTGCGCATCAATCGAGCCAAGCATCTGCTCAAAACGACAGATCAGCCAGTGAAAGTGATTGCAAATTGTGTCGGTTATCCGAACATAACGACGTTTAGCAACCTATTTTCATCACGAGTCGGCGTCTCTCCCAGTCAATTTCGGAAAAATCCGATTTGACATAAATTCTCTTCTTCCCGCCATTCTATACATAAAGAAACCATATTTTATACAACCTGCACAATCAGAGCCACCTCCATTTGTGCAGGTTGTTTTTTTCTCTAAATAAATGATAATTTATGTATAGAACATGAAAACTCTATGCAATGACATTTCGCGTTTTTCGCCGTATACTATGGTCACAGTCAAACGAGAGACACAAACGAAAACCAAAGAAACAAAATGTTTCTCCCTGATTTTCAAACTTTTCAAGGCTGTAAACCAATTTGTAAATTTATGTAATCACCATTGAGAGAACATTTTTTAGGAGGAAAAGAAAATGAAAGAAATTCGTATTGGTCTGGTAGGTTCTGGCTGGATGGGCAAGGCTCATTCCTCTGCACTGGCTGACGCTGAGATGCTGTTTGGCCCGGATTACGGCGTTGCATCCTTTGAAATCGTTGCTGACGCAAACGAGGAAGCTGCAAAGTCCGCACAGAAGAAGATCGGCTTCAAGCGCATCTCCACTGACTGGCATGATGTTGTAACCGATCCGAACGTTGACCTGGTTGACATCGCTACCCCGAATGCTTTCCACTATGAAGTTGCTAAGGCAGCTCTGGAGAACGGCAAGAACGTATACTGCGAGAAGCCGCTGTCCATCTCCGCTGAGGAGTCCAAGGAACTGGCTGAGCTGGCTGCTCAGAAGGGCGTTGTAAACTACGTTGGCTTCAACAACACCCAGAACCCGGCAAACGCTTACGTTCGTGAGCTGGTTCAGTCCGGCGCACTGGGCAAGATCATGCGCTTCACCGGCACCTACGATCAGGATCAGCTGCTGGACGAGTCCCTGCCGATCACTTGGAGACACATCAACAAGCTGGCAGGCTGCGGCGCTCTGGGCGATCTGGGTTCTCACCTGCTGTCCATCTCCCAGTTCATCATGGGCGACATCACCAAGGTAAACGCAGTAGCTACCACCGTATTCCCGAAGCGTCCGAAGTGCGCTGGTTCCGACGAGCTGGTTGACGTTGAGAACGAGGACATCATGACCTTCACCGCTGAGTACGCAAACGGCGCAATCGGTCAGATCGCTTGCTCTCGTGTCGCTACCGGCCGTAAGAACTACCTGTGCTACGAGATTCAGGGCACCAAGGGTTCTGTTCGCTACGATTTGGAGCGCATGGGCGAAGTTCAGGTATACTTCCAGAGCGACAACGAGCGTGACCGCGGCTTCCGCACCGTTCTGCTGAACCCGAAGATGAAGGGTTACTCCGCATTCCAGCCGGCAGGCGGCATCTCTATCGCTTACAACGATATGAAGATCCTCGAAGTACATGCTCTGTTCGATGCAATCACCAACGGCGCTGACTACACCACCGACTTTGAGTTCGGCTACAAGATTGACCGCACCGTTGCTGCTGTTATCGAGTCTTCCAAGACCCGTGAGTGGGTTGACGTAAAGTAATCGTCACGCAAGAAATATCCGCCACTGCCGGACTGCATTCCGGCAGTGGCTCCAGAAAATAGATGGAGGAAAGACTATGTCTATCAAAATTGGTATTGCTCCAGACTCTTGGGGCGTATGGTTCCCGGCAAGTGACCCGAACAACGAAAAGCAGCCGCAGTGGTGGCGCTGCCTTGACGAAATGAAGATTGCAGGCTATGACGGCTGTGAGATTGGCCCGTGGGGCTACATGCCGAACGACAATCCGCAGGTTCTGAAGAACGCTATTGACGCACGCGGCCTGACTCTGGTTGGTGCTACCGAAGGCGGCAACTATCTGGATGACGCAAATGTTGAGCAGATGCTCAAGGACATTGACGACATCTCTGCTCTGCTCAAGCACTTCCCGTCTGCAAAGTATATCGTTCTGCTGCCTCCGATGTACACCAACCTCGCTACCGGCGAGCTGGAGATGAATCCGGAGCTGACCGACGAAGAGTGGGCAAAGTACTGTGCAAATGTCCAGAAGTGTGCTGACCGCTGTGCTGCAAACGGCTTTATCGGCCTGTTCCATCCGCACGTAGACAGCCATGTTCAGACCGAAGAGCAGATCGAGCGTTTCCTCAACGACACAACTGTTGACCTGTGCTTCGATACCGGTCACCATGTATATGGCGGCGGCGAGCCGATTTCCTTCTACAAGAAGTGGGCAAAGCGCATTCCGTACATCCATTTCAAGGACTGCGATCTGTCCGTAAAGGCTAAGATGGACGAAAACAAGTGGTCTTTCGCTAAGGCTGTTACCGAGGACATCATGGTAGAGCCGGGCAAGGGCAGCATCGACTTCGCTGCTATGCACGATGCTCTGGTTGAGTGCGGCTATGACGGCTGGTGCGTTGTCGAGCAGGATCTCTTCCCGGTGAAGTCCTTCGACGTTCCGCTGGAGAAGGCTTCCATCGGTCGTGAAAACCTGCGCAAGGCTGGTTTCTAAATCTCTTCTTTTATCCAAAATCTCAATTACACCTTCATTATACTCTCTTCTCTAATACTTCATCCGACAAAAATCCACAGCGGCTAATTCTATACAGGAGAAGCGCTGTGGATTTTCCACCTTATATACATAGATATTTATTTATATATCTATAATTTTTTATTTATAAAAATTGAAAAAGAAAAAGAATTAGGATAGAATCAAACATAAAGTAAGTGAAGTTAGGAAAGGAAAAATATCATGGTATTTACACTTGTTTCCTTTGTCGCTGTCACTGCGCTGGTTGCCTTCATCAGCTGGCTCAAGACACGCGGCACAGATGAAACCTCTCAGGACGGTTATTTCCTGGGTGGTCGAAGCCTGACTGGTATCGTCATCTTCGGTTCCCTGATGATGACAAACCTGTCAGCTGAACAGCTAGTCGGACGAAATGGCCAGGGCTATGCCGCTGGTATCACCGCTATGGGTTGGGAAACCATGTGCCCGGTTGCCCTGACACTGATGGCTTTGTTCTTCGTACCGCGCTACTTTAAACTCGGCATTACAACGATTCCGGAATTTTTGGAAAACCGCTATGACCGCGCAACTCGCGTGCTGGTTTCCTTTATCTTCCTCGTAGCATATATCGTTACCATGCTTCCGCTGGTTCTTTACGCTGGCTCGGTCGCTATGGAGCGTATCTTTAATGTCACCGACTTGGTCGGCGGCAACCGTTTCCTCGCAATCACCATTATGTGTGTTGCCCTCGGTGTAATCGGCGGCATCTACGCAATCTTCGGCGGTCTGAAAGCCGTTGCGGTTTCTGACTCGCTCAACGGTGTCATCTTCATTGTCGGCGCTGTTGTTATCGTTCCGATTCTCGCCTTCGTTATTCTCGGTGAAGGCAGCCTGGTTACCGGCGTACAGCGCATGATTAGCGATGCACCTCCGGAGCATCTGAATGCTATCAAGCCTTGGAACGCACAGGCACCGGAAATTCCGTGGCCGATGATTATCCTCGGATGCAGCATCAACCACATTTCTTACTACTGCACCAACCAGTCCATCATGCAGCGCGTACTCGGCGCAAAGAACCTGAAGGAAGCACAGAAGGGTGCTCTTCTCTCCGGTCTGGCACTGGTATTCTGCCCGCTGTTCCTCGTTATGCCTGGTATCATCCAGCGCATCCGTGATGGCGGCGTTCTGACCGACTTCGACATGGCTTATCCGACTCTGGTTCATGACATCCTGCCGACTCCGGTTCTCGGATTCTTCGCAGCAGTTATGTTCGGCGCGATCCTGTCGTCCTTCAACTCGGTACTGAACAGCTCCATGACGCTGTTCACCCTCGATATTCTGCCGGTTATCTCCAAGAAGGAGCGTACCGCACAGCAGGAAATCACGATTGCTAAGCGCTTCGGCATTGTTCTTTGCCTGGCTTCTATCGTTATCGCTCCGTTCCTCATGTATCTGCCAGCTGGTATCAGCACCTTCTTGAATCAGATGTGGGGCTACTACGGCGTACCGGTACTTGCTGTTGCTATGATGGGTATGCTCAACAAGAACATCCCGAACTTCGCACCGAAGCTCACCATTATTGTTCACATCATTGTATACGGCGTTCTGATGAATACCGTTCCGCTGCACTTCCTCTACTTTGAAGTAACCGCATTCGTTGTTGACATCGTTCT
>NZ_JBNMHC010000161.1:0-4955 GCF_050872565.1 Butyricicoccus sp.
AAAATGCGACGTCCAGCCGTTCTCTGTATTATTATTTGGTGACGCTGCTCATGGCGAAGCTGCGCGGCTGTAAGGTTATGATGTACGGCAGCGGAATCGGACCGGTGTACGGCAGATTTCACCGCTGGGCAGCAGGGAAAATTATTGACCATTGCGTAGATGTTGCGACATTGCGCGATGAGGATTCACGCAGAGAATTGGGACATATGGGTGTAAAGACACCCAAAATACTGTGTACCGCGGATCCAACCATCAGCATTCATAAGCTGCATACAGAACAAGGGGCCAAGCTGCTGGAATATTTGGGCATTCCTGCGGATGGCACGTATCTTGGTCTCGGCTTGCGGCAATGGAAGGGATTTGACGAAGCGGTAGAAGACATCGCGGAAGCACTGGAATACGCTTGGAAAACCTATAGTTTGATTCCAGTATTCGTGCCGATTGAATATCCCAGTGACTGTCAAGCGGCAAAAAAAGTGATAGAGAAGCTCAACTGCCCATATTATCTGATTTCAGAGCAGCTGGAAATCAGTGAGACGGTATCTGTGCTGGCCCATATGAAGGCGATGATCGGTATGCGTCTGCATTCCTTGATTTTTGCCGTAGAAAATGGTGTGCCGAGCGTTGGCGTTTCCTATGATATGAAGGTAGACGGCTTTTTGAAATCTATCGGATGTTCCGACGCCCTGCTGCACATCGAATCTGTGACAGCGCGGCAGCTGCAAAAACAAATCGACCGCTGTATGCAAGCACAGGAGCGCAGCAAGTGGCAGCAGGCGGCACAAAAGCTGATCGACGAAGAGGGTAAAAATCTCCATGAGGTGCGCGAGTTGCTGTATGGCGCGTGTACACATCAATCCAATCAAGCAAGTGAGGGGCAGAAGACAATGAGACAGCAGAAAAAACGAATCGCAATTTTCCAAAGTGATCTGCATGTCGGCGGCATACAGAAATCATTGGTCAACTTAATGAGTCTGGAAGCAATGGATCGGTATGACGTAGATGTCTATCTGTTCGACCGAGATGTATTTTTTGATCTTTCGGATATTCGTCCGCACATTCAGATTCATTATCTCAAGGCATTTCCTTATTATTTCCGTCTGGTTCCGTTTGGCGCAATTATGAAGTTGATGCCGCGGTTTAAATTTGCCACGACAGAGCCGTATGATGTGGCGATTGATTTCAGCAATTATCAGCAGGACTGTGCCTTCGGCGCATTGACGGTTCCGGCAAAAAAGCGCGTCATGTGGATTCATAACGATATGGAAATCAAGTACCGCGAAGAAAAGAAGTACCGCATCTTGTGGACGTTCTTCCATTCTAAGTTCCATCGATTCTCGGAGTTTGTCGCTGTGTCGGACGGCATTATCCAGCCGTTTAAAAATAAGACGGGACTGAAAGATGCCAAGGTGACGGCGATTCCGAACCTGATTGACACACATGAGATTTTTGAAAAGTGTGATAAGCCGATTGACTTTGAAGTCGATCCCAAGAAATTTAATATTGCTTCTATGGGACACCTGTACCATCAGAAGGGCTATGACATCATGCTGGATCAGCTCAAGTCGGTCTGCAAAACGCGAAAGGATCTCGCGGTGTATATCTTCGGTGACGGTCCGGATCATCAGGCACTTGTCGAGCAGGCAAAGCGCAACGGACTGGAACACATCGTGCATTTTATGGGCTATCAGTCCAACCCATACCCGTATTTGAATAAGATGGATGCCTTTTATCTGGAATCCCGCTATGAAGGTCAGGGCATGGTTTTGTGGGAGGCAAAGGCACTCGGTCTGCCGCTTATTTTCCCGAAGCGACTGGAAAAGTATAATATTTCTCTCAAGGGAACCGAAGATATTCAAGATACTCTTTTGCACATCCAGCGTACACCAAAGACCAAGGACGATCTGCATGAGTACAATGACGAAATCTGCCGCCGCTTGATCCATCTGATTGAGTCGGATTGATCTGTGCTGTCAAGGTAGTGCGGCGGGAAAACAGTATAAAAAAATGACGAACTTCCGCGAAAAAGGTTGGTCATTCTAACAAGATTTTTACATAAATCAAACTTGCTATTGAACTTGCGGGAACTCTGTAATACAATAAAGGTGAGATAGCGATCCCCTTTTCCATCATGGGCAGAAAGGAGCCGGTGACATGTTCGCAGCAAGCCTGAACTACAGTGCAAGTGCAAGAGGAGCATCCTGCGCGCAGCAGGGTTTTCGTCGCGGACTTTCTGCGTCTGTATGGCTGGGGATTACTGGAAAATAAAGCAATGATTAAGCAGGACATCGTATAAGCAAAATACGGTGTCCTGTTGTTTTTGTCAAATCTCAGTTTGGAACAGTATCATAAAGGAGCATTATCATGAAAAAAGTATGCATTGTTATGGGTTCTGACAGCGATCTGAAGGTCATGGAGGGCTGCATCAATAAGCTGGACACCTTCGGTGTTCCGTATGATGTTCGCATCATCTCTGCACACCGCACTCCGGCAGCAGCTGAGGCTCTGTCCAAGAATGCAGCAGCAGATGGTTATGGTGTCATCATCGCGGCAGCAGGCAAGGCTGCTCATCTGGGCGGCGTTCTGGCAGCACAGACGACCCTGCCGGTTATCGGTGTTCCGATCAAGTCCTCGTTCATGGACGGTCTGGACAGCCTGCTCTCCATTGTGCAGATGCCGACTGGCATTCCGGTTGCAACCGTTGGTGTAAACGGCGCAGAAAATGCGGCAATCCTCGCTGTTCAGATGCTGGCTCTGAGCGAGCCGGAGCTGGCTTCCAAGCTGGACGCATTCAAGGCTGAAATGGCAGAAAAGGTAGAAGCAAAGGACGCAAAGATCCGCGCAGAATACGCAAAGTAAATCAAACGCGCCGATTGTTTGAGGCAGGGGGCAACGCTCATGGAAAAACAAGATTTGCTGTACGAAGGAAAATCAAAAACAGTATATGCGACCAATAATCCGGAGCTGTTGATCGTTGCGTATCAAGAGGAAAAAGGCGCGGTGAACAATCGTGTCTCCAACGAGGTCATGCGGATGCTCGAACGCAAAGGCGTTCCGACGCATCTGGTGCGGCAGCTCTCCGACCGAGAGACCGTCGTCCGAAGGGTGCGCATGATTCCGCTGGAGATTATCGTTCGCAATGTGGTTGCCGGTACCTTGTCCACGCTGATTGGGCAGCCGGAGGGCACCCGTCTCCGCTCTCCGGTGCTGGAATACCGCTATAAAGCGGCGGCTTTGGGCAATCCGATGATTAACCGGTTCCATGTCTTTGCCTTGGAGCTGTGTACGCCGGAAATACTGGAAGAAATCGACCGATTGGCCTTCCGCATCAACAAAATTCTGCGGCAGCTGCTGCTCGAAGCGGATATTCGACTGATTGACTGCAAGCTGGAATTTGGCTGTCTGCCGGATGGCACGGTTGTGCTGGCGGATGAAATTTCTCCGGATACCAGCCGCTTGTGGGATGCAAAGACCGGCAGAAAGCTGGGAAAAGACCGCTTTCGTCGGGATTTGAGCGATACCACAGAGGCGTATCAGGAAATTTTGGATCGGCTGGGACGCATCCATTGCGAATAATTTTACAACAAAGTATCTATCACTTGGCTTTTGAATGAAGGTTTCTATGAAGTATAAAATGAGAAAAGCAGCCTGTACTCCGTTTGACGGACAGGCAAAGCTGCATGAAGAGTGCGGCGTGTTTGGCGTTTACGTCAACAAAGAAGATATTGGAAAGATCAGTCCGGCACATGACGCGTATACCGCTCTGTTTGCTTTGCAGCACAGAGGTCAGGAGGCGTGCGGCATCGCGGTAAACAACAACGGTGTCATCAAGTGCCATAAGGATATTGGTCTGGTCAATGAAGTGTTTAATCAGGAGATTCTGGACAACCTGCCGGGCACCATTGCGGTAGGACATGTCCGCTACTCCACGACCGGTCAGCCGGCGCGTGAGAACGCACAGCCGGTATGTATTACCCACTGTAAGGGCAATCTGGCTGTTACCCATAACGGCAATCTCGTCAACGCAGGCAAGCTGCGCCGAGAGATTGAGCTGGACGGCGGCATTTTCCGCTCTTCCAGCGATACCGAAGTGCTGACCTACACCATCGTGCGTGAGCGTCTCAAGTGCGGCAGTATCGAAGATGCCGTACTCAACGCCATGAGCAAAATTGAGGGCGCATATTCCCTCGTCATCATGTCTCCGCGTAAGCTGATTGCAGCGCGTGACCCGCATGGTTTCCGTCCGCTGTGTATCGGCAAGCTGATGCATTCTTATGTTTTTGCATCGGAGTCCTGTGCACTGGATGCACTGGGCGCAACCTTTGTCCGTGATGTAGAGCCGGGCGAGCTGGTTGTTGTCGAAGATGGCGAGCTGCGTTCGATGAAGTGTAATATTTCTTGCGATCATACGACCTGTGTCTTTGAATATATCTATTTTGCCCGTCCGGATTCCGTCGTAGACGGTGCGTCGGTTGCGTTTGCCCGTCAGGAGGCAGGACGCTATCTGGCAGAAGAATATCCGGTAGAGGCAGATGTCGTCGTCGGCGTGCCGGACAGCGGCATTCCGGCTGCGATTGGTTATTCCAAGGCATCAGGCATTCCATATGATGTCGGTCTGATTAAAAATAAATATATCGGCCGAACTTTTATTCAGCCTGGTCAGGACAAGCGTGAGCGTTCTGTCCGCATCAAGCTGAATGCTCTCCGAAACAATCTGGAAGGCAAGCGTGTTATCCTCGTAGATGACTCCATTGTCCGCGGCACGACCTGTGCGCGTCTGGTAAAGATCCTCAAAGACGCTGGCGCAAAGGAAGTGCACATGCGTATTTCGTCCCCTCCGTTCCTGCATCCGTGCTTCTTCGGCACAGACGTACCGGATCGAGAGTATCTGATTGCGTATGGCAGAACAGTAGAGGAAATCCGTAAGCTGATTGGCGTAGACTCTCTGGGTTATC
>NZ_JBNMHC010000162.1:0-4936 GCF_050872565.1 Butyricicoccus sp.
ACGCAGATTTTGCGGCTGTTTTGCCGCCAAATCCGTCAGGGCATCCGCAATCTTGCCTCGCATCTCGCTCGCCGCCGCTTTGGTAAACGTCACGATGAGAAAAGAATCCACATCACAGGGATGTTCCGGATCTGTCACGCGATCGAGGACGCGCTGAACGAGTACCGCCGTCTTGCCGGAGCCTGCCGCCGCCGATACCAGCAGTGTGCCGCCGCGGTTATCTATCGCCTGCCGCTGTTCATCGGTCCATGAAACGCCCATGTTTGTTGTCTCCCTTCTCCTCTTCTTCCACACTCTGCCAGAATTCTTCTGCCGGAATCTTTTTGATTTTATGTGCTGTATCGCCCAGCTGTGTGTCAAAACGACAAATCGCACGATACGGACACCACGTACAGGTATCTTCCGTCGGACCGCGGCGCACCGGCTTGGCCTCCATGCTGCCGTGCATCAGCTCGCGTCCCATCTCTCCCAGTACACGGCGAATATGCCTGCTCAGCTTGCCCAGCTTTTCTATGCTCGCCAAATTGGACAGACTACTCTTATTCGGCTTGTCTCCGGACGCCAGATAGCCGAGCGGCAAAAACTCTGCGTCTTTTTGAATGCCGTGCTCCATGGCATCAATGACCGCCTTTTCATCGAGCAGCAGACCGGAACGGCGCAGTTGCTTTTTGCGCATAGCATCCAGCTCTGCCTCTTCTGCATCCCGCTTGGCATCGACAATCACCTGTTTGGCAGGAACATACAAAGCTCCCGCCGGTACAATGCGGTCGATATGCTGGGCGAGTTTATCCTGATAGTGCTGCAATCCCTGCTTTTCGATAGCAAACAAATACAGCAGCAGCTGAATATTGAGTCCATACCACAGATCAGACAGCTCGAATTTTTTCGTGCCGCTCTTATAATCCAAGACACGGATATATAAGGTACCATCCTGCACATAGCCGTCTACACGGTCAACCTTTCCGTTTACTTCCAGCTGCCCCTCTTTGCCGCGAATGAGAATCGGCGGCAAATCACCTTGCCACGAAAAGTCCAGCTCAAAATCTATCGGCTGAAAATCCGACCGCGCCATTTCCTCCAATACATTATCTAAAATATCCTCTGTCATGTGCAGCAGGCGGCGGAACAAATGCCGGAATCGCGCGGAATACTGCTCCAATCCGCCGAGCTGTGTCTCGACATAAATCGTCGTCCATCGCCGCGCCAGCTTGTGTACGGTTTCCGCCTCCGGCAAGCCGTCCGGATTCTGTTCCCGCACTTGTTTGAGCGTATGCTCCAAGACAAAATGCAAAAACGTGCCGGTTTCCGGCGCGTCAAAGGACGCGCGGCGGCGTTCTTTTGCCCGCAGTCCGTAACGCAGAAAATACGCATACTGGCAGCGGTAAAAGGCATCGACACGGGACGCTGTCATGCGGATTTTTTTGCCGTACAGCTGATGCACGACCTCCGAATTGTGCAGCGGACCGCGCGCTGCGCGTTCTATCGGCTGAATGGGAATTGTCTGTGCCCGCAAGGCCGCCTGCGCCGCCGGAGAACGATCTCTGGACGCGCCGCAGCACGCCAAATCAAAGCGCGGACGTTCCGCCTCCAGTCGATAGCTCTGTTCCAATTCTTTTTCTTTGGTCTCTGGCAAATCCCGCAGTAGCTGCCGCAGGGCGCCAATCAAAAACGACGGACGTTTATCTCCATCCGCTCCCACCGTGCTCCAAGACAGCAGCAAATCCTGCGATGCCGACGCCAGCACGCGATACAGTGCCGCTTGTTCCTGTTCCATGCGGTCCTCGCTGGTTTCCAATTCCACTTCCAAGCCGAGCAGCTGAGAGCGTTCGCTGTCAGACAAAATGCCGCCGGTTTCCCCCACAGAGGGCAATATACCATCATTGACGCCGAGCACCAGCAAATGCGGAATTCCCGTCTTACACACGCGGTCAATCGAGCCACAGGTCACGCGATCCAACGACACTGGAATGGTACCGACATCATATTCTGTCAGCACCAAGCCGAGCATGGTGACAAACGCATTGGTCTCCATTTCTGTGTCGCCCTGTACCCACGCAAACTGCTCCATTGCCTGCATGAGAATCTCCCACAACTGCCGATACTCCTCTGCGGTCTGCAAGCGTCCGGCCTCTTCATGCAGCTGTGCCCGCGCGGCAATGCTGTCCGGCGCACCGATTCGCTCCAAAAAGGCATACAATGCCTGTGCATACTGCGATGCAGTCTGTGCCTGCTCCAAATCCTGCTGCAATGCCTGCAACGGCTGTACCGCTTTCTCGCGCAGTACATTGAGTGCGGCGAGCTTTTCCCGTGCTTTATCATCTAATTCGCCGCCAAAGCTATCCGGATGTCCGACAAATGGCTGCAGCCATTTGCTGCCGCGAATGCGCCGGAACAGCACATAGTTTTCCAGCAAATCGCATTCCTCAGCGGTCAGACCAGCAAACCCTGTTTTCAGATAGGCAAAGATGTCCTCATACCGCCAGCCATTCGTCACTGTGTGCAGGGCTGAGCCAACCAGAGCCAGCACCGGCTTTTGCAAAATGTCATGCTTTTCACTTAAAAAAATCGGAATCTGATAGCGTTCAAACACCAATTCCAGCACCGGCGCATAGGCATCAAAATTTCGCGCTGTCACGACAATATCCCGCCGCCGTGTATCAGTCTCACGCAGCAGTTTTCGGATATATGCCGCCGCAAATTCACATTCCGAGAACAGATTGCCCGCTTCGTGCAGATACATGCTGCTTTTATCGCTGTCAAACTGCTGGGTTCCCGCACACAAGCCATATGCTTCTGCTATCTGCAAATCATGCGGCCGCGGCATACGCATCTGCTCCATGCGCTGGATGTCCAGCGGCTCTCCGCAGGCGTCTGCCAATCGCTTGAGCCGTGACACCGCGTGCATGGTCTCCGGAAACTGTTCCGGCTGGCGAAGATCGCCGGTCAGTGCAACAGTCATCGGCACATGCCGCCGCAGCAGTGCCGCGAGAATGTCCAATTCCTGTCTGTTAAACTGATCGAAACGGTCTAAATACAGCTCCGCTCCATCAAAAATCGTACAATCAGGCAGTCTCTGGGCGATTTTTGTCATCTGATCGCGCGGATCCGGCAAATCCTCCTGTGTCATGGTCTCATATACCGCACCAATCTGACCCAAATCGCGCAGCTTTTCCGCCAAATGTCCTTCTGCTTCCGCCGAAGCATCCAACAGCTGTTCCGGAGAAATGCCATTGGTCTTCATCTCATCTATCACTTGCAGCAAATCGCGCAAAACATCCGGTCGGCGAATCGCGCCGCCATATACATCCAAGGCATCAGACGAGCGGCGCACCGCTTCATATAATACGAGCAATCGTCCCGCCGGTGTCAGTTCCACTTCTGCCAAACCACCCGCCTCGGCAAAGACACGATTGGCGATGCGCCGAAATGTCAGCACTTCCGCAAAGCGTGCCCCGCGATTATTGGTCGCCGCCGCAAGCATCCGCTCGTACTCATGCGATGCCAATTCCGGCACAATCAAAATTTGTCGTTTGCCGCTGCTCTCCCGCGCAGCGATGCGCCGCAGAATCTCGGTCGTCTTGCCGGTTCCTGCACGCCCTATCATCAGCTCCATGCCATATTCCTCCCATGATATTTCCTGAGCTTTTAGTATACCAGCAAATAACGAAAAAAGACAGCCGATTTCTCGACTGTCTTTCAAAATTTGGAGCGGATGACGAGGCTCGAACTCGCTACCTCCACCTTGGCAAGGTGGCGCTCTACCAGATGAGCTACATCCGCATATGTGGTGCCTCCGGGCGGAATCGAACCACCGACACGGGGATTTTCAGTCCCCTGCTCTACCGACTGAGCTACAGAGGCGAATCGTCTTTCTGCTGCGCTGTCGCAACAAAAAGAGTATTCAAAACGCTTTTTTAGGTGTTTCTCGTATCAAACACCGCACTCTCAAGTGCTTGTTTAGTATACCGTAGGAATCCAGAAATGTCAAGGAAAATTTTTAAATTATTTTATGTTTTTTTCTGCGACATTTTCTACTGGTATGATTTGGTCTTTTCACGGGGATACTGATGGATACAAAGATTTCTCAAAACCAGGAGGCGAAACCATGCCGAATAAAGTAGAGATCTGTGGAATCAATACTTCCCGCTTGGAAGTGTTGTCCGCTGAGGAAACCGATGCCCTATTGCGCCGCAGCGTCAAAGGCGACCGCGCTGCCCGTGACCGCTTAATCTCGTGCAATCTGCGGCTCGTCCTTCGTGTCATCCAACGCTTTTCCGGGCGCGGAGAGAGTATGGACGATTTATTTCAAGTCGGATGTATCGGTCTAATGAAATCCATCGACAATTTCAATGTCGATCTCAACGTTCGTTTTTCCACTTATGCGGTTCCGATGATTATCGGAGAAATCCGGCGATACCTGCGCGACAACAGCTCGATTCGTGTCTCCCGCTCCATGCGCGACACTGCCTATCGCGCCTTGCAGGCAAAAGAAGCGTTTGTCAATGCCAATCAGCGGGAACCGACGATGGAAGAGCTGTCCCGTGCCATGCAGGTTCCGCGAGAAGATATTGTCTTTGCGCTGGATGCCATTCTCGATCCGGTCTCTTTATATGAACCGGTATTCGAGAGCGGCGGCGATGCTGTTTACGTTATGGATCAAGTCGGAGACACCAAAAACACCGACGAGCACTGGCTGGAACAAATCGCACTGAAAGAAGCCATGCAGCAATTGTCCCCACGAGAACAAAACATTCTGCGTATGCGCTTCTTTGAAGGACGCACACAAATGGAAGTCGCCAACGAAATCCATATTTCTCAGGCGCAGGTATCCCGCTTGGAAAAAAGTGCGCTGTCCCGCATCCGAAAACAAATCTAATTGTGTCCGTTCTGTCCTTGACAGATGATTTTCCCTCCGCTATCCTGAAGATAATCTTAG
>NZ_JBNMHC010000163.1:0-4889 GCF_050872565.1 Butyricicoccus sp.
ATCGTACAGTGCCGGTACATACAAGCCTTCAATATGACATGCTTTGCGCAAAAATTCGTCCTTGCTCCAATTTTCCCGCTTCGCCTGACGATACAGATCGGTAAATTCGATCATAATCTCTTCGCCGTCGCCAATCTGAAACGCATCGACAAACGGGGCAAGCGGCTCCGGATTATACGCACACGGACCGCCGCACACAACAAAGTTCTTCAGCGTCTTTCTGTCGCAAGTACGTACCGGAATGCCGCCCAAATCCAGCATATTCAGAATATTGGTGAACGACAGCTCATATTGCAGCGTAAAGCCTAAAATATCTAATTCTGTGATTGGGTCGCCGCTTTCCAATCCATACAGCGGAATATCTGCCTGTCGCATCTCCGCTTCCATATCAATCCACGGTGCAAAGACGCGCTCACACCAAATACCGTCCTGATGGTTGAGCAGTCCATACAAAATACGGCTTCCCAGATGGGACATGCCAACCTCGTATGTGTCCGGAAAACACATACCAAATCGCAGATCAACAGTTTCCTTGTCCTTGACAATAGAGCCCCATTCTCCGCCGACATATCGGGCAGGCTTTTGGACTCGCGGCAAGATTCGTTTCAGCTTCCGAGAGAGCTTCATAACATTCGTACCTCATTTTTCATCGTTGTTTGTTCCGTTCAAAAGAAAGGAGCTCTCCGACCGTTGGGGACCGAAGAGCCCGCTCGTTGCAGGGTTCAGGTGATTATTCCTGTTCATCCGTCTGATCCGGATCGCCAAAAAGACGCTTGCGCTTCTCGTAATCCGACTGACGTTCCAAATATGTATACTCCAAACGCAGGGTTTCCTTGAGCAGGACTTCCAATTCAGACGCGTATGCCGCCAGCTCATCTGTAGACGGCAGCTTGCCAAAGGAGACAATCTTCATATATTTATTGACCGCTGTGTGCAGCCGTACCTGCGCGCGGCTCAGTTCGCCATACGTCAGTTCATTGACAATCTGCTGCAATTCTGCGCGCAGTCCCAATGTCATGAGCTGGAATACCACGCGGTCTGCCGGAATGCTCAGACGCACCTCATATCGCGCCAACAGCTGTTCAATCAGGGCATTGTTTGCCTCATGCATCTTGCGCAGATCTTCCATCTTATAGGAATGCATCTTGAGGCCAACCGACTCCTCTGTCAAACGCAGTTCTTCCAGCTCTTCCGGTGTAATTTCCAGATTTTCCGGCACAGCAGACAGGCTGTATCGGCCAATCGCTGCTCGCATTGCCTTGTACAGGTTTGCCATGCAGTACACCTGTCGCTCGCAGTCTTCAAAATGTGTCTCTGCTTTCTTGAGCAGATCCTGCGTTTTGTTCAGCTTGCTCCGTGCCTCTTTTTCCAGACCATCGTAATAATCAACGACCTTCTGTCGTTCATCTGTCGTCTGCTTATGGATGGCAATGACAATGTCATCCTTTTTCGCAATTGTCTCATTGCGTGCGGCAAGTTCTTCCTCAGCATCCTTGAGCTGTTTCTGTAGCTCCTGTAATTTTGCTTCGGACGCTGCGAGTTGTTCATTAACTGTTTCCAGCGTTTCCCTTGCACTAAGCAGTTCCTTTACATTCTCAAACATGCTGTATCTCCTATTCCATCCGGATAAACCGTCATATCGTAAAAATCAAATCACAAAGCGAAGCCTTCTTCGTATACTTTGCCGTAACTCAGCAAAGTATCCCGTGTTCTCGCTCGTTTCCTCAAATTAAAATCAAAATTATTGTACTACGAATGCACCGTTTTCGCAATAGTTTTGGAGCGTACAAAGCAAAAAAGCCGGAAATTTCTCTCCGGCTTTCCTTTCTGCGTGTTTTCAGCTGCGGCATCCACGGCATTCGTCCTTTTTCGGGTGACAGCCGCAGTCCTTGTCAAAATCGCCCGGTGCGCCGCGTCCGTCCTTCGGGAAAAATTCTTCCACCGGAAATTCAAACCGGTTGAACATCTCACAGGGATCTTCCTGCTTGCAGCATCCATTCGAGCAGCTGCAATCCTTGGCAGGCATACAGATGTCATATGCCGGCATGAGCAGCTGAATGTCTCTCTCCAAACGAATGATGGAGAATTGTCCCAGCGTGACAAACAGCTTTTTCACGCCGGTGTCCAGAATAATATCATCACCGAACAGACAGCTGAGCGGTTCCGGCACTTCGCTCAAATCACAGCAGCAGCCGCAGCGGCACTCCGGCTCCATGATCTTGGCGGACAGCACCAGCGGGTCAAGTGTTTCTGTTTGTGCCGCAGGCTTTTCCGGTTTCAGCAATCCTGCGGCGGCGTTTGCGTTCGCATTGCACAGCGGCAAAGGTTTCCGGCGAGACAATGGCCCACTCCGGACGAGCGTGAACATACCATTGTTCCCGCGGCAGCGGCTGAACGGTTCCCTCCAGATAATCTGTCACCGTGCTTTTGTGATTGACAAGTACGCCGCAATAAATCGGATTGTCCAAGCAGCGCCGCACGCCGCGTGCCTCCCATTGATTTCCGCGTTTGGTTGTTTTTCCGGCGCGATTGAGCTGGGCGGCAATGCTTGCCGCGCCCATTCCGGTCAAATACAACCGAAACATTTCCCGCACAATGTCCGCTTCTCGCGGCTGTTTGCGCAGGGAAAACAATCCCGTGCGCGTATAGCCGAAAATCACCGGCGGCACCCGCCCGCGCTTGGCATTGAGTTCTTTGCCAAATTTAATGCGTTTGGACAGATGTGCGCTTTCCTCTTGTGCCAATGATGCGTATACTGTCAGAAGAAATTCCGAATTCCCCATGCATTCCTGCCCTTCTGACAGAAACCGAAGCTGTACACCGTACTTTTTGAGCAGCCGCACCGCCTGTAAGCAGTCTACGGTATTGCGGGCAAATCGCGAAATATCTTTAACACACAGCACATCAAACGCCCGTCTCTGTGCATCGCGCAGCATGTGCAGAAACTCTGTCCGATGCTTCATCTGCCTGCCGGAAATCCCGGCATCCGCATAGATGCGCGTCAAAATCAGCCGTTCTCGATGCGCATACGACGCAAAAAATTCTTCTTGGTGCGCAAGACTGTCCAGCTGTGCTTCTTTTTGTGTCGATACGCGGCAATATGCCGCCATACGCAATGGTTGCATGGCATTCCCTCCCTATGCAGCAAGTATATGCAGAAATCCATTGCGTTTTTCCGCCAAATCTTTTACAATAACAAGCAGAAAGTTAGGTGATCTCTATGCGCAACACAACGCTGATTTATATTCAACAAAATGACAACTACTTGATGCTGCACCGCACGAAAAAGAAAAACGACCAAAGCCACGACAAATGGCTCGGCATCGGCGGCAAATTTGAAGACAAGGAAAGCCCAGAGGACTGTATCCTGCGTGAAACCAAGGAAGAAACCGGTCTTACTCTGACGCACTACAAATATCGCGGCATCGTGACCTTTGTTTCGGATGTATGGGAGACCGAATACATGCATCTGTTTACCGCAGACGGTTTTACCGGAGAGCTAATCGAATGCAACGAGGGAGATCTCGAATGGATTCCGCGCGAGCATCTGCTATCTCTGCCTGCTTGGGAGGGAGATAAAATCTTTTTGAATCTGTTATTTGATGAAAATCAGCCATTTTTCTCTCTGAAATTCATCTACGAGGGCGATAAACTGGTATTCGCATCCAAAGACGGCGTACAACTGCCGCTGTCCTCTTCTCACTGAGCAGGGCAAATGGTTCAACAACTGCCTCCGGCTTGTTCGTCCGCTCAATGGTCTGTGCATTCGGCGCGCCTGCCTGGGAAGTAAAGATTCTTGCTGTCCCCTCACTGCCGTACAAAATTGTCCGTTTGTCAAAATATGCCAAACCGCAAATATCCTGCATCCGTCCGCATCCAGCACTGATTTCTGCAAATACCTTGTAGTAATAGCGGACATCCACATGGAAAAAGCCGCGGTTAAAGTCTACCGGCTGTACGTCAATATCGACCCACAGCAGCTCCGCGCGGCGCGGCTTGACACTGGACGAACGTTCCAGCAATTCTTGCGACTGTCGGGTTAAATATACCCGCAAATCGCGGATACATTCTTTGGAGCGACATGCATCATAGACTTTTCGCGTATGCGTACATACCGCTTCGCGGATGGGCTTTTCTCCGCAAATTGGGCCGGGTGTCACACGTTCACTCATATGTTTTCCCTCCATCTCAGATGTTCTGATGTATTCTATGCCGCAGATGGAAAAAGGTGATTTCGTTTAACCAAAGGAGTTTCTCTATGACCGCTCAACAGTATGAAGCATGGACGCGCCCTCTGCGTAAGCATCCATCCTTAACCAAAGCCGTGCTGTGTATCAACAAAGTTTTGACCGCGCTGGTATACATCGCCTATCCCCTGCTGTTGCTCGTCCTGCTGCTGCAAAATGACGCGCGTTTTCTATCCGTCTTTTTGACACCGGCGATTTCTTTCGTCCTAGTGTCAGTCTTTCGCAGCCGCGTAAATGCGCCGCGCCCTTATGAGCAGCTGGATATTCAGCCTCTCATTCACAAGGATACGCGCGGGCACTCATTTCCCAGTCGGCATGTTTTTTCCTCTGCCGTGATTTCCTGCGCGTTTTTATCCATCTCGTCTGTGCTCGGCATCGCTCTGCTCGTGATAACAGCATTGCTGGCTGTCATTCGCGTGTTGGGCGGCGTGCATTTTCCCCGAGATGTCATTGCCGGTTTTTGCATCGGTCTGCTGGCCGGATGGATTGGTTTCGTTCTGCTATAAGATTTGTCGGAATTTTTTATGCAAAATGCATAGAATTTTTTACAAAAATATGATAAACTTGAAAAAGTAAAAGTTCCACAACTTGTTTAGAAAGAGGAAGACATATTATGAGCAATGTTTGTGTAAAGAACTGCTG
>NZ_JBNMHC010000164.1:0-4871 GCF_050872565.1 Butyricicoccus sp.
AAAAAAGGGGCTTTCCGAAATGCATCGGAAAGCCCTTTAATTATGCTATTTTCAGCTAAAAATCGAGAATTTTCTCGTATGTATTAGCCGTTCAGTGCAGCGTTTACGTCTACTGCAACAGCAACGGAAGCGCCAACCATCGGGTTGTTGCCCATGCCGAGGAAGCCCATCATCTCTACGTGAGCCGGTACAGAAGAAGAACCTGCGAACTGTGCATCAGAATGCATACGACCCATGGTATCGGTCATGCCGTAAGAAGCCGGACCTGCTGCCATGTTGTCCGGATGCAGGGTACGGCCAGTGCCGCCGCCGGATGCAACGGAGAAGTACTTCTTGCCCAGCTGGATGCATTCCTTCTTGTAGGTGCCTGCAACCGGATGCTGGAAACGAGTCGGGTTGGTGGAGTTACCAGTGATGGAAACGTCAACGCTCTCGTGATGCATGATAGCAACGCCCTCACGAACGTCGTCTGCACCGAAGCAACGAACCTTCGCACGCTCGCCGTCAGAGTAAGCGATCTCCTTGACGATCTTCAGCTCGCCAGTGTAGTAATCAAACTTAGTCTGTACGTAAGTAAAGCCGTTGATACGGGAGATGATCTGTGCAGCGTCCTTGCCCAGGCCGTTCAGGATAACGCGCAGCGGCTCCTTACGAGCCTTGTTAGCGGAACGAGCCAGACCGATAGCGCCCTCAGCAGCAGCGAAGGACTCGTGGCCTGCCAGGAATGCGAAGCACTTGGTCTCCTCGCGCAGCAGCATAGCTGCCAGATTGCCGTGGCCCAGACCAACCTTACGGTCGTCAGCAACAGAACCCGGGATGCAGAATGCCTGCAGGCCGATACCGATTGCCTCAGCAGCCTCCGGTGCGGACTTTACGCCCTTCTTGATTGCGATTGCAGCACCTACCGTGTAAGCCCAGCAAGCGTTCTCAAATGCGATCGGCTGTACAGAACGAACGGTTGCAGCCGGATCAATGCCCTTTTCCTTGCAGATTTCAGCACATTCCTCTACGCTGGAAATGCCGTACTCAGCGAGGACGCCATTGATCTTATCAATTCTTCTTTCGTAACTTTCAAACAAAGCCATGATACTGTGTCCTCCTTACTCTGCACGCGGGTCGATGAACTTGACACCCTCAGCGAAGCGGCCGTAGGTGCTGGTGTTCTTAGCCATAGCTTCCGCCGGCTCAACGCCCTTGCGGATCTGCTCCATCATCTTGCCCAGATGGATGAACTCATAGCCGATAACCAGATTGTCCTTGTCCAGAGCCAGACGGGTAACATAGCCCTCTGCCATTTCCAGATAACGGGTGCCCTTAGCCTTGGTGCCGTACATGGTACCTACCTGGCTTCTCAGACCCTTGCCCAGATCTTCCAGACCAGCGCCGATCGGCAGGCCGTTCTCAGAGAATGCAGTCTGGGTGCGGCCGTATACGATCTGGAGGAACAGCTCACGCATTGCTACGTTGATCGCGTCACATACCAGATCGGTGTTCAGAGCTTCCAGCAGGGTCTTGCCCGGCAGGATCTCAGATGCCATAGCTGCGGAATGGGTCATACCCGAACATCCGATGGTCTCAACGAGAGCTTCCTCGATGATGCCTTCCTTGACGTTCAGGGTCAGCTTACAGGCGCCCTGCTCCGGAGCACACCAGCCGACACCGTGGGTCAGACCGCTGATGTCCTTGATTTCCATTGCCTGCGTCCACTTGCCCTCCTGCGGGATCGGAGCCGGACCATGGTATGCGCCCTTAGCAACCGGACACATGTTTTCCACTTCTGCGGAATAAAGCATAATTTTTATCCTTTCCTGAAACAGATTTTTTTCTTCCCGATTGGAAGAAAACGCTTCAATTGAACCAAAACTTTTCCTTATTTTTGAGAAAAAAAGCTGACAACCTGTTACGAACCAAGTCATCAGCAAGTGCAGCCATTCTGCTCGTTCCGAATGCCGCAGAAAAATTTCGTTTCATCTGTCAATAAGTTTACCATGCACCAAAAAATTTGTCAACTATTTGCAACGTTTCAAGCAGAAAAACATGGGTTTCACGGATTTTCCGGAACAAACCAGTCCAAACCTTCCACAGCATCTTACCATCATTTTACTATTTTTTATTCCAGCACACAAAGAAAAAACAGCGATTCCCGTCCCTGCATCGGAACAAGAATCGCTGCATGTTATTCTGTTTCTCGTAAAAGCAGCTCCGCCATCGCATCCTGCGCCAGCACATCTGTGATGAGACCGGAACGCAAAATACCATCGACTGCCTGTACACTGGTGCCTGCTGCACAAATGCCGATGACGCGGCGGCAGCGCTCCAGCATCTCCAGCGGAATGCGCATAATGTTGTACGCCTGAGGAATGATTTTTCCCTTTACATCAACACCATACCCCGCCGCATAGCCGACAGCTTCTTCCTGTCCCAGATAACCGGTTTTCTCAATAATCGAGTCGTCATGAATTTCTATAATCGCCAAATCCAGTTTTTCCCACTGATTGACAACATTTTGATACTGTTTCGTCTCCCGCATCATTTTTGCATCCGCTTCGCAGGAATAATAGGCAGGTGCATGTAAAAAGACCGGCTGTGCATCATAGGCTTCCGCGAGCATTCGGACGTTTTCATCCGAGTGGTACTGCCGCAACAGCACATTGCTGTTGCCGAGCAGCGGACAAAGCGTCTGGATAGAATTGTGGTGCACCGGCACGCGCTCCAACATCTTCGCTGCGATGCCAATTACCGTGCCCCATCCGACACCGACAACGGCCGGTTTCTGTTCTTCAATATATGTCAACAAGCGTTTTGCCATGGTATAATTGGTAATATCATCCGATTCTTCCTCGGCTACCAACATACTGCTGCGCAATCCATAGGTTCGGCACAAGTGTTCCGCCAGCGATTCTGCGCTGCGAGCAGGCGAATGCACACGGATTTCTACAATGCCAAGGTTTCGTGCTTCATTGAGCATACGGCTGACCAGCGGGCGGGAAACGCACATGAGTTCGGCAATCTCCCCCTGCGTCTTGTCTTCCTCATAATAAAGGTGGGCAACTCTGGCAAGCCGTTCCAATTTGTCTCTACGGTAATTCATCTTTGCTCCCATCATCATAAAGAAAAAATGCTGTTTGCCGGCGCGCTGCCGCTTCGACTCATACCAGCAGCGCGTCTCTATACTATGTTTAGTATACCATCAATAATTTCCATTGACAATATCCAATTATACAAGAAAACAAGAAAAGTATCTGATTTTTTCTGCTTTTTTCCGATACTTGACACATGTTCCGATTTGTGGTATCGTACCATTCATATAAGGGAGTAGTCAGCGCGCAGCGTAACCAAGTCAACATACTGAAGCGGCAGCTTCTGGCTTTGTTTTAAATGACGAGACTTATCTGTTTTTTTGTACGCAGATAGGGACTCGTCTTTTTCTATGCCCTTTTTCTGCGACAAAACACCCGTTATTCCGTATTCATTCAACAAAAGGAGTGTTGCACATGAGTTTTCTGGATTTATTTGTCCTCGCGGTCGGCTTATCTATGGATGCCTTCGCCGTGTCCGTCTGTAAGGGGCTGTCCGTGCGGCAGCTAAAATTTTCGCACGCCTGTACCGCCGGTTTGTACTTTGGCGGCTTTCAGTTTTTGATGCCGCTCATCGGCTATCTGCTTGGCAGTCAGTTCCAGCAATATATCACAAGCATTGACCACTGGATCGCCTTTGTTCTGCTCGCCCTGATCGGTGCCAATATGATAAAAGAGTCTCGCGGCGAAGCCGAGCAGCTCAACGATTCCTTCTCGTTTTTGACGATGCTTCCGCTGGCCATTGCCACGAGCATTGACGCGCTGGCGGTCGGCATCACTTTTGCCTTTTTGCAGGTTTCGGTTCTGCCCGCCGTGACATTTATCGGCTGCACCACGTTTGTGCTGTCTGCGATTGGCATCAAGATCGGCCACGTGTTCGGCACGCGCTACAAATCCCGCGCAGAAGTAATCGGCGGCATTGTGTTAATCGCCATCGGATGTAAGATTTTGCTGGAGCATCTTGGTATTCTGGGATAAGGGAAACATTTACAGTCTTGTTACAGTTTAGTCATTTGTTTGTCGTTGACGCATTCTCACGAGAATAGTATACTAATACCAACAACAAAATTTGACAGAAATAGATAGGAATGATAGAGCATGTCCGAGATCAAATCGGAATGGAGTACCCAGTTAATCCCTGTACCGCCAGCACAGGCAGACCCCTCTCTTGACCCGTTCAAGCAGCTGATGTCCTATTATCGCTGCGCGATTATGGAAATCGAGACCAAATTCCGCGTGCTGGACGTCCAGTTATCGTTAAATCGAGAGAACAACCCGATTGAATCCATCAAAACACGCCTCAAAAGTCCAGAAAGCATTTTTGAAAAATTGCAGCGGCGCAATCTGCCGCTGACTTTGAGTGCCATAGAAGACAATCTCAACGACATCGCCGGTGTCCGCGTTATTTGCTCCTTCCCAGAGGATATTTACTCTCTGGCGGATGCCCTGCTGCGGCAGGATGATATTACGCTCATCGAGCGAAAGGATTACATTCAGAATCCAAAGCCAAACGGCTATCGGAGTCTGCATCTCATCGTTGAAGTGCCGATTTTTCTGCGCAATGAGACAAGACGAATGCGCGTAGAAGTTCAGCTACGCACGATTGCCATGGATTTCTGGGCAAGTTTGGAACACAAGCTGCGCTACAAAAAAGGCTTGGAGGACAGCGAAGATTATCAGGAAATCTCCCGCCAGCTCAAAAACTGCGCGGAGATGAGCGCCATGCTCGACCGATTGATGGAAAATATCCGCGGTCAAATCGAAGGCGGACGCGAATTGTAAACAGATGCAAAA
>NZ_JBNMHC010000165.1:0-4859 GCF_050872565.1 Butyricicoccus sp.
CTCACGCGTTACTCACCCGTCCGCCACTAAGCACAAAAACCGAAGTCTCAGTGCTCCGTTCGACTTGCATGTGTTAGGCACGCCGCCAGCGTTCATCCTGAGCCAGGATCAAACTCTCTAAAAATTGTATTATTACGAGCATAGCTCGTTATAATCAAAAATTTCAGCTATATGCTGGCTTGCTGTTATTTTTATACCGGCTTTACAGCATCCGGTTCTCTTTCTGAGTATAAACTTCAAAAGAATTTCAGGTTTGTAATTCGTTCAAGTTACGTTGTTTAATTTACAAGGTACAATGTTTTTTCGCCGTTCAACCGAACAGCTTATTTATTATACATCGTATTCAGCGGTTTGTCAAGAACTTTTTTCATTTCTTTTTTCAAACGTATTTCGATGTGTTTCAACCGATTTCTCGGCTGCAACTCGTTTAGTTTAGCACGTTTTCGCCATCCTGTCAAGCACTTTTTTTCTTCCGATCATTGCTTTTCATTCATTTGACGTTCGCGCTCTCGTCGAGTGCCTGAATATAATACCATGCCATTCTCCTTCTGTCAACACTTTTTTCCAATTTTCTAAAATATTTTGACCTGTGCCGCTCTGTGTGCTATAATGTGGTTCAAAACTAGACTGCAAAAGGAGGATTTCTATGCCTATTATCGTAGAAAACAGTCTGCCTGCCTGTGCGGTGCTGGAAAGTGAAAATATCTTTGTCATGACGCATCATCGCGCGACTACCCAGCACATTCGCCCGCTCCGCATTGCGATCCTCAACCTCATGCCGACCAAAATCGTTACGGAAACCCAGATTCTTCGCTGTCTTTCCAACACGCCGATTCAGATTGAAATCGACTTGATTCAGACGGCAACGCATAAATCGACAAATACGCCGGAAGATCATCTGCTCAAATTCTATCAGACCTTTGAGGACATTAAAGATCAGTATTATGATGGCTTCATTATTACCGGTGCACCGGTTGAAAAAATGGCGTTTGAAGAAGTCGATTACTGGCCGGAGCTGGTTGAGATTATGGAATGGACGAAAACGCATGTACATTCTACGCTGCACATCTGCTGGGGCGCACAAGCCGGTCTGTATTATCATTATGGTATTCAGAAGCATCTGCTTCCGAAAAAGCTCGCTGGCATTTATAAGCATCATATTATGCCGAACCGCACCAACGAGAGTCTGCTGCGCGGCTTTGACGATGTGTTCAAAGCACCACATTCCCGCTACACGACTGTGCTCTCGGAGGATATTCTGTGTAATCACAATTTGATTCTGCTCGCAGAATCCTATGAAGCCGGTCCGTATTTGATTGCTGCAAAAAATGGACGGCAGCTGTTTGTCACCGGTCACAGCGAATATGATAAGGACACGCTGGCAAAGGAATATTTCCGCGATCTGCACAAGGGACTGAATCCGGACATTCCGGAAAACTATTTTGACGGAGATGATCCGCACAATGAACCGCGTCTGTCGTGGCGTTCGCATTCCACGCTGCTGTTTACCAACTGGCTGAACTATTATGTTTACCAGTCTACCCCATATGAATTGAATTCGTTGATTTAATTTGTATTATATCTGCAAACAAAAACGCTGAGAGGTTTAACCCTTCTCAGCGTTTTTTCTTTGCTCAGATATAAAATCCGCCGTTCACTCCCATAACTTGCCCCGTGACAAAGCGCGACTGCTCCGATGCCAGCCAATAAATCGCCTCTGCGACATCTTCCGGTGCGCCATTTTTGCCGAGCGGCGTCTCCTCCGCGAGTTCCTGCATGACATCTGCGCCGTGCATTCGATTCATATCCGTATCAATGACGCCCGGTGCTACGCAGTTGACACGAATACCAGACAAACCAAGCTCTTTGGCAAGTGCTTTGGTCATGCCAATGACCGCTGCTTTTGATGCAGAATAATGCACTTCGCAAGACCCGCCGGTCTGGCCCCAAATCGACGATACCGTGACAATGCTGCCTTTTTGCTCCGACAACAGCATCGGCAGCGCCGCATGAATGACACGATATACGCCTTTGGTATTGACATCGAACATATCGTCCCAATCTTCCTCTGTAATATCGGAAAACAGCTTTTGCTGGGCAATGCCCGCATTGCATACAATGGCATCCGGCGCACCATATGCCATCTGCGCCAGCTTGACCATGCGTTCCACCGCGCCGGAGTCACGCAGATCTGCCTGAACACACTGACACGCGCCGCCCATTTCTTCTATTTCTTGCTCCAATTTCTGTGCAGCTTGCGCGGATTGAACATAGCTTCCCGTCACGCACCACCCCATTTGGGCAAATTTCAGGGCACAGGCGCGTCCAATGCCGCGCGTTGCCCCAGTAATAATCACTGATTTTTGCATGAACCTATCCTTTCTCAAACAAAAAGAGGGGCGGAAAACCAACCGTCCCTCTTTGTTGTATCGTTCCGATTAGATGGAAACCGTCTGCGCGACTTCGTACAGCTCCTGATTCAGATCCTTGCTCATGTTCAGACCTTCCTCAATGTCATAGTCTGTGATCTCGTTGTTGCGCGAGCAGACAACACGGTTGGACTTGCCCTCTACGAGGATCTTCACCGCATGATAACCCATACGAGTTGCCATCACACGGTCACGAACGGTCGGAGAGCCGCCGCGCTGTACATGACCCAGAATGGTCACGCGGGCATCAATGCCGGTCGCGGTGTGAATGCGGTCTGCAACATCCTGTGCATTGCCGACGCCTTCTGCCACGATGATAATATGATGCTTTCTGCCGCGAATACGGTTTGCACGCATCTTTTTGACAATGGATTCCTCAAAGTCCAGCTCGCGCTCCGGCAGCAAAATTGCCGTTGCACCGCAGGCAACACCGACATCCAGTGCCAGATGACCGGCACGGCGTCCCATTACCTCAACAACCGAACAGCGTTCATGCGACTGCATCGTATCGCGCAGCTTATCTACCGCCTGAATTGCCGTGTTGCAGGCAGAATCAAAGCCAATGGTATAATCCGAGCATACAATATCGTTATCAATGGTGCCCGGCACACCAATTGCCGGAATGCCCTTGCGAGACAGTGCCTGCGCACCGCGGAAGCTGCCGTCGCCGCCGCACACAATCAGACCATCCAGTCCCATGTACTGCGCGTTATCTGCCGCCTGCTGCAAGCCTTCTTCCGTCAGCATTTCCAAGCAGCGAGCTGTGTACAGCATTGTGCCGCCCTTCGAGATGATGCCGTCAACGCTTCGTGCACCCAGCTCGACAATATCGCCGTTAATCAAACCGCGATAACCGCGTCGAATGCCGAGACAAGAAATGCCATATGCTGCCGTTGTACGAACAACCGCACGAACCACTGCATTCATGCCTGGTGCGTCGCCGCCACTGGTCAGGACGCCAATTCTTTTGATCTGCTTTGCCATGATGTGTTTCCTCCGATCCTGCTCTTTGCCCCGAATGCCTTCCCGTATTTCAGCGCAAAGAGTTTTTCAGCTTGATAAAATGAAATGATGTATGCATGTATGTTCCCATTTCACAGATCCGGTCGTTTCCCATTCTCCATCGGATCTTCACTTCATTATAACATTTTCTTCACCAAGAATAAACCTTAATTTGTCTAGGAAAAGTAAATTGTTGTACACCCACATAGACGGAGCGGCCCGCAGCGTCTTTCGCGTATCCGCGCAGAACAAATACACCGGCAAATCGCCGCGATATTGACCGAGCAGAGCCTTGACTTCCGGCAATTTCGGGTCATCCATGCTGCTGATGCGCAGATATAATTTATGCCGACAGCCGCAGGGTGCTGCATTTCCCTGCCGCAGGGTCTGCCGCGGAGCTTCTCTGCGTCTGAAAGAGTCGCGTTCCTGCAAGGCTTCCCGCGCGCGCTCCAAGTACTGTTCTTCCAGCGGGTACACCGCAGACGGCAAGATTTTCGGTGCTTCATCCTCTCGCGCATCAATGCGTCCGGCAATCCACACTGCCTTGTCTTCACGCAGCCAGTCGCCCGCCTGCTGGAGCACAGAAGAAAACGCAATCAGCTCTACAGAGCCCGTCAAATCTTCCGCCGTGACATACGCCATCATGCTGTTATTCTTGGTGGTTTTCATGCGAACCGATGTGATGACAGCCGCCAGCAGGACATGCATTCCATCCTGATACTTAGGCGGTTCCACGCTCTGCCGCTCGCTCGACAAGTCTTCCGCAATCGCGCGAACCGTTGCGCAGTCTGCCTGTGTAATGAGCTCTCGATAGTCATCCAGCGGATGACCGGACAAATACAGACCTGTTGTCTCTTTTTCCATCGAAAGCAAATCACGCTTGGGCAGCTCCGGCACATCGGGAATATGAATGGTCTCTTTTTTCTCCTCTGTGCCCATGCCAAACAAGTCCATCTGTCCCACGACATTTTTCTTTGTCGCATTGGCGACATCATTGAGTACCGCATCATATACCCGCAGCAGCTGGCTTCTGCGATAGCCCAACGAATCAAATGCGCCGGATTTTACTAAGCCCTCTAAGGCGCGGCGGTTGAGTTCCTTCGGATACATGCGTTCACAGAAATCCTCAAACGATGCAAATGCACCGCCCTGCTTGCGTTCCTGCTCCATTTCTTTGAGGAAGCCGCGTCCGACATTGCGAATCGCCGCGAGGCCAAATCGAATGTCTCCCTCCGATACAGTGAATCCCTCACAGGACGTATTGACATCCGGCGGCAGAACCTTGATTCCCATCGCCCGTGCCGCACCGATATATTCCGATACTTTTGGAGAATTTTCCAGTACACTGGTCAGCAGTGCCGCCATATACTCCTGCGGATAATGGCATTTCATATATGCCGTCTGATACGACACCACAGCATAGCAAAC
>NZ_JBNMHC010000166.1:0-4821 GCF_050872565.1 Butyricicoccus sp.
ATTTCATAACAAAGTAAATATGGGAGGTTTCCCGAGTGGCCAAAGGGGGCAGACTGTAAATCTGTTGTCAACGACTTCGGTGGTTCGAATCCACCACCTCCCACCAAGAGACAGAGTATCGAAAGGTGCTCTGTTTTTTTATACAGTTAAAAGCCTTCCTCTTTGAGGAAGGTGGCGCGGCGTCAGCCGTGACGGAAGGAGCAGCACGCGAACAGATATGCTTTAGAGTCAATCTGATACGTATTTTGTCAATCTGGAAAAACTCCCTCAGTCTTGCCGCAACGCGGCAATCCAGCTCCCTCAACGAGGGAGCTGGATTGGCTCTCCCTCTGGGAGAGCTGTCATTTGCCTTGCAAATGACTGAGAGGGCTGATCTAACAGGTTCGTATCAGGCAAATCTCAGAGAGTTGAGAGCTTGTACAAGCCCTCTCTATCGCTGCGCGACATCTCTCCCAAAGGGAGAGCCAAGTTTGGTTTATGCGTAAAACAAAAGCCTTCCCCCGGAGGGAAGGCTGAGCGTATCGATTTATATTATCCTTTTGGCAGGTGGCGCAGCTGCTTTTCCAGCCAGCGGCTAATATCGCCGTATACCTGCTCTTTGTTCAGTTCATTGAGCACTTCATGGCGGCTGCCTTTATAAAAAATGACATCAACGTCATGACAACCGACGGCGCGATAGGTCGCCGCGATTTTGCGCACCCCTATGCCATAATTGCCGGTTGGGTCAGCATCTCCGGATAAAAACAAGATCGGCATGTTTGCCGGTGTTTTTTTGATGCTTTGCATTCGATTGCAGTTTTGTTCCAGATAGAACAAATCACGGAAACCTGCTGCTGTGAGAATAAAATTACACTTGGCATCCGATTGGTACAGCGATACGACAGAGCGGTCGCGCGTCAGCCAATCAAACGGAGACTGGCAATTCGGAATGCGGGAGTTATATCTGCCAAATACCAAATTGTTCAGCATACAGCTGCGGTATAACGGGCCGTGCGTGCGGATGGCAGAATTGGCAATCTGAATCGCAAGCGGCGTCACTGTGTGCGGCGCAGGGGAGCCGCTTAAAATACAGCCGTCGATTTTCTGCCCGTAACGTGCGAGATACAGGCGGGCAACCATGGAACCCATAGAATGTCCAAATAAAAAGTACGGCAGGTGCGGCCATTGCCGCTTGATTTTATCTGTCAAGGTCGCAACATCATCAATGAGCACACTCCAGCCGTGATGATGACCGAAAAAGCCCAACGTACCGGAAGGCGGAACCGAAGAGCCGTGTCCTAAATGGTCGTTGCCGCAGACAATATAACCGAGGGAACAGAGATATTTGGCAAAAGCCGTGTAGCGCGTGAAATATTCACACATGCCATGGCTGATTTGTACAATGCCGCGCAGTTTTACACCGACAGGGCGAAAGACATAGTATGATATTTTGGCATCTCCACCAGCGGCACTGGGATACATATTCTGGGTAAAACGGACATCCATTCCAACGATCTCCCTTCCTGCGTGTATATCTTTATCATAGCATATTCTCGACGAAAGGTACGTGCGAAAAACAAAAATTTACAAATGATTTAAAAAGTGCAAGGTGTTGGAAAAATATGCTCTGGCTCTTGAAACCGGCAGGACATATGAGTATAATAAGAGAAACAAGGATTTTTTCATGTATTGTGTAGGAAGGAGCGAGACAAATGGCTATGGAAGAGCAGGAAGGCATCATCACCCTGACCAATGAAAACGGCGAAGAGATCGAATACGAACTCGTTGACTCGATCACTTACGAGAATGCAGAATATGTTGTGCTGTTGCCAGTAGAGGACGGCGACTGCGAAGCAGTTATTCTTGCGGTAGAATCGGACGGCGACGAGATGGAAAACTATGTCGCTGTGGATGACGAGGAAATCCTCGAAGGCGTGTATGAGATCTTCAAGGAGCGGTTTGCAGATCAGCTGGATTTTGCAGACTGATACAAACGAACAGAAAAAGAACCTTTCGCAACAAACACGAAAGGTTCTTTTTGTTTGCCTGAAACTCAATTTCGATACTTGGCGCGCAGTGCCAGATAGACCACATGGACAACAGCCGCCGTGAGCGCACTCAACAGACACAGCTTGCGGGTATACAGCAGGAATACCCCTTCCGATGCGGCAAAAAACAGCACGAGCAGGACAACCGCACCTATAACACCAATCAGCATACTGATGCGCATGAGGACAAACAGACCGCGAAATGCCGGCAGTTTTTCGCGCACAGCACCAAATGTGATCTTTTTCCAAGGGGACAAAGCGGCGTAAATTTCCCGCACTTGGGGATTGCTCGACCGCTGGACGAGCTGCCATTGATACAAAAGCGGGATGATTTCATTCAAAAAGAGAAAAATAAGCAGCGATTCCAGCAGATTTCTCATGATGCATCCTCCGGTTTGGTGTTGACGACATTCCAGTCAATCGGCGTCATGCCGTGGTCATACAGGAATTGATTGGCCTGAGAAAAATGGCCGCATCCAAAGAAACCGCGATAAGCAGACAGCGGAGATGGATGCGCACATTCCAGAATCAAATGCTGTGGTTTGTGAATCAGCTCTTTTTTCTTGCGGGCATTGGATCCCCACAGCAGGAAGACCATCGGTTGGTCGCGCTCACCGAGCAGAGAGATGATGTGGTCGGTGAGAATCTCCCAGCCCTTGCCCTTATGCGAGTTTGGCTGTCCTTCTCGAACCGTCAAAACCGTGTTGAGCAGCAAAACGCCCTCTCGTGCCCACGGAACCAGACAGCCGGAGGCGGGCGGGAACATGCCAATGTCGTCGTGCAGTTCCTTAAAGATATTTTGCAGGGATGGCGGCATTGGAACACCAGCGCGCACGGAAAAGCACATGCCGTGCGCCTGACCAAATCCGTGATAGGGGTCTTGCCCCAAGATGACTACCTTTACATCGGAATATGACGTATATTTTAATGCGTTGAAAATATCTTTCATCGGCGGATAGATGCGCTGAGACTGATATTCCTGCTTGAGAAAGTCGCGAAGCTGAAGATAATACTCCTTTTCAAATTCTTCTGCGAGCAGCGCGTCCCATTCGTTACCAATTTGAACCATAGTGACAGAATCCTTTCCTGTTTCTTTCTATGCATTATAGCATAGGCGGACAGCAAAGTAAAATTGACAGAAAAAATATCAAAAAATGAAAATAGATGAATGCAATTTTGGGAAAAAGAGAGTATACTGTTTTTAACTAATATCTAATATTGATTGTAGAGGATGGAAAAATGGAAGAAGTAATTCGGCTGATTCAACAGAAGTATCAGCTTACAGATAAAGAGATGCTGCGTGACATGGCGGAGCATATGACGATATATCATGCGAAAAAAGGCGAAAAGATTATTACCGAGGGAGAGAAGCAGTCCAATGTGTATTTTCTCATCAGCGGCATTATCCGCGGCTTTTATTTTAGCGAGCAGGGAAAAGAAATTACCGATTGCTTTGTCTATGAGCCGGGAGAGATTATCGCCAGTGATCTGCTGGAAGAGAGCAGAGCTACGATTACAGAACAGGCATTGGTAGAAAGTGAACTTGCTGCGCTGCCGATTTCAGAGATTTATCGGCTGATGGGCAAGTATCAGGAAATCATGAAGATTTATCTTGCGTGTATGAATTTGAGCTTGTATCGACATCGAAACCATAAAATAGCGTTGTCTCGATATTGCGCGGAAAATCGCTATCGCTGGATGAAACGGACGTATCCGGGTCTGGTAGACCGCATCAAAATCAAACACATTGCCTCGTATCTCAATATCACCCAGCAGACTATGAGCAACCTGCGCAAGCGCGAGAAAGAAGAACAGTCGGGGACAGCATCGGATGCAGAGCATCTGGATGTTGATGATATATAACCATTCTGGGGAAAAGGGCAGTTCGCAAGAGCTGCCTTTTTTGTAACCAAATTGTAGTTGCTTTTCCCTGCGGGGCAAGCTATACTGAGTGTACTAATTATGATAGTACACATAGAAAGGAGGCACGGCATGATTCATTTGGATTTTCATGACCCACGGCCGATTTACGAGCAGATTGTCGAGCAATTCGAGATGCTCATTGCGCGCGGCGCATTGGCGGCGGATGAGAAAATTCTCAGCGTGCGGCAATTGTCTGTAGAATTGTCGCTCAACCCCAATACGGTGCAAAAAGCGTACAGTGAGCTGCTCAGCCGCGGAGAAATTTATTCGGTTCGCGGCAAAGGAAATTTTGTATCCGGCAATCAAGTCTGTATCCAGAACAAAAAGCTGGAACAAATTCGAGGAGAGATACTTTCTTTGCTCAAACAGGCAAAGGACTTTGGCGTAACCAGGGAACAGCTGCGTGCGCTTCTGACATCGCTGATGGAGGTGGAACAGCTATGATTCAAGCACAGGGCGTGACCAAACGATTTGGCAAGAATCTGGCGTTGGACAACGTGACCGCGGAAATCAAAACCGGTTCAATTTATGGACTCATCGGTTCCAATGGCGCGGGAAAATCGACATTTTTACGCATTCTGGCGGGCATTTTGCAGCCGGATCAGGGCAGTATCCAAATTGACGGCGCGGGAGTATATGAAAACACCGCGCTCAAACAGAAATGCTTTATGATTTCTGATGAACAGTATTTTTTCTCCGGCGCAACGCCGCGGGATATGAAGGATTATTACAAGAGTATTTATCCGTACTTTGATGAAAATCGCTATCGCAGTCTGATGAGCAATTTTGGACTGGATGAAAAGAGCAAGCTGCGCACGTTCTCCAAGGGCATGAAAAAGCAGGTGTCCGTGATTTGTGCGGCGTCGTCCGG
>NZ_JBNMHC010000167.1:0-4815 GCF_050872565.1 Butyricicoccus sp.
GATACTGTGCCGTCATCGCCGATGACAAGGGACAGAGACTTCACATATTTCTGATAGAACTGATGCTTTTCTGTGTCTGACATCACAGCGCGTGTCGAGGTGTACAGATGATCCATCATATCCGTCACATTTAAATCAATGTGTTGCGCCAGATACTGCTTCATTTCCGTCAACATGGCGGTCAATTTAATATCCTTGCCGGAGCCGGAATAAAAATCATCAATATAGCAGTAAAAGATTCCGCTGTCATCCAGTGCTTCTTTGAGCTTGCCGCTGCATTTTTCGTGTTCGACCATGACGAGAAAGCGTGCTTCTTTTAGCGTGCTGATTACGCTCCAATAATCCGAATCGCTGGCGACGATAACAAACGAATCCACATGATTGGCGTAAAATTCGCGCACGACATTGGCGGTCATATGGGTGTCAACGAGAGACTTATCTTCTTTCAGTCGGGCAACTTCGATGCGTTCGATAGGAATATCTGTGTGTTCCTGCAATACCTTCCAAGCCGAAGAGGTGTGTACATCATCAAACAACATGATTTTCGAGATTTTATCGCGCAGATAATCTTCGAGATTGTTGAGCGTCGCACACAAATCGTAGGGATCGGAGTTTTCGCAGTCAACAACAATGACGGTATCGCGGCTTTCAGACAAAAAGTCATAAATATTGTTTTTTACCGAATTGTCCACGTTGGATACCTTGTTGAGGTCGGAAAAATCGTCCTCATGCCAGCGATACAGAAGCGTAACAAACTTCTTGTCGTTGTACAAAATATTTCCGTCATTCTGGAAGAAAACCCAATTGATGTACATTTGATACGGATAGCATTCAAACGATGCATAATAGGTATCAGATGCCAGTTTTGTACCCGGCTCTGTCAAGCCGTCCGGCATAATAAATATGTCTTTGACATATCTCCATTCCAGCCAAAGCGGAAACAGATTTTTGCAGTTATTGATTCGGTCAGAGATATATTTGTTGATGTCAACGATATACTGAGCCAAGCGTGTATTTTTCTTTAATAGATTGATGCCCCAATTGCTCAGTTCATGAATACATTCTACAGGGATGTATTCTTTCAGGGAAGATAACAACCGATAATTGTGAAAAACCTCTTGATTGATGCGTTTAAAGTGGCGAATAATTGCGGTTCGCACCATACATAGATCGCGGATGATGCAGGCGTTGCGATTGAATTTTAATTTTTGATATATTTCTATATCCGGGGATTCATGTACATTTTCAAAAATATGCTCTGGGACACCGATTAAAAAAGCAATGGTTGAAATAACGGAATATGTACTGGTAGAGCTTTTTTCGCGATGCATAGGATTAGATATAGGTTCTACGGTAGTTTCAAAATCTTGTGTCATAAGAAGCTTCCTTTCGTGAAAAATTTACAATAGCATTGTAATGATATTGTATCGTATTTTAGATGGATTTTCAATAAACATATGGGAAATTGATATTGACAAGCATATATCATCGTGATAGAATGTGTAGCATACTACAGTTAGGAGGCGAAGGAATGTGTGACTGTGGGCTGTGTGCAGATGATTTGGACTATCTCATCAAGCAAATCAGCGATAAAATGCGGGCAAATGCCGATGCGGCGTTTCGCAAGCATGGATTGACGTTTTCGCAGGTGCATGTGCTGGACTTTGTACTGGCGTGCGGCGGCAGTGCGACGCAAAAAGAGATTGAGATCTATTTGGGCGTCTCGCATCCGACAATCGTCGGTTTGGTATCTCGGTTGGAAAAAGCCGGATTTGTCACCTCGCATATAGACGAGAACAATCGCAGAAATAAAATCGTCTGCGTGACAGAAAAAGCGCGGCAGACGCGGGAGAGCTTGAAAAAAGGACGTCTGGAGACCGAAGAGCGTCTTGCGCAAGCACTGGGACAGTCTGAACGAGAGCTGCTTATGCATTTGCTGGGCCGACTGTATCAAATTTTGTAACCAAAAGAACCGTGTAGAAAGGAGTATTGATCCATGATAAAAATGTTAATGGGCAGCATCCGTCAGTACAAACGTGCTTCACTGCTGTCACCGCTGTTTGTCACGCTGGAAGTCATGCTGGAATGCTTGCTGCCGCTGGTTATGGCGAGCATGATTGATAACATGACAGGAAACAGCATGATGCCGATTATCAAATACGGCATTGCACTGGCAATTATGGCGATGTTGTCGCTGCTGTTTGGCGTGCTGTCCGGCAAATATGCCGCAACGGCATCTTGTGGTTTTGCGAAGAACTTGCGTCAGGACTTATTTTTTAAGATTCAGGGATTTTCCTTCGCTGATATTGACAAATTTTCGTCCTCGTCTTTGGTGACGCGTATGACAACGGATGTCACGAATGTACAGAATGCGTATCAGATGATTATCCGTGTCGCTGTGCGCACCCCGTTGATGCTGATTTTCTCTGTCATTATGGGTATGTCCATCAGCGTGCGCATTTCGCTGATTTTCTTGGCCATGATTCCGATTATCGGCGGCGCACTGCTGGGCATTGCATGGCATGTTTTCCCGATTTTCAAGCGCATCTTTAAAAAATACGACCGCATGAATGAATCGGTACAGGAAAATATCTCCGGCATTCGCGTAGTAAAGTCCTTTGTTCGTGAAGATTATGAACGAGAAAAATTTTACACGCAGTCGGAATCGGTTCGCCGTGATTTTACGCATGTAGAGAAGATTTTGGCACTGAACTCTCCGATTATGATGTTTGGCATTTACGCATGTATGCTGCTCGTCAGCTTGATTGGCGCCAATATCATCATCGCTTCGCACGGCTCAGCACTGACAACCGGCGAGCTTTCTTCGCTCATCAACTATGGCGTGCAGATTTTGGCATCTATGATGATGTTCTCTATGGTGTTCGTCATGTGTATGATGGCAGCAGAGCCGGTACAGCGTATCACCGAAGTGCTGGGACATGAGAGCGTGCTGAAAAATCCGGAGCATGGCAAGACTACGCTGGATGACGGCAGCATTTCTTTTGACCATGTTTCGTTCCGTTATTCGGACAAGAGCAAAAAGTATGCGCTGTCCGACATCAATTTTGATATTCCGTCCGGTAAGACCATCGGTATTATCGGCGGCACCGGTTCGTCGAAGACCTCTTTGATTCAGTTGATTTCTCGTCTTTATGATACCACGGAAGGTAGTGTCCGTGTCGGCGGCGTAGATGTGCGTGAGTACGATTTGGAGTCTCTACGCAGTGAAGTCGCTGTGGTGCTGCAAAAGAATATTTTGTTTTCCGGTACGATTAAAGAGAATTTGCGCTGGGGTGATAAGGACGCCAGTGATGCAGAGCTGGAACGCGTCTGCCGGTTGGCACAGGCGGATGAATTTATTCAGCAGTTCCCGCAGAAATATGATACATATATTGAACGCGGCGGCAGCAATGTCTCCGGCGGTCAGAAGCAACGCCTGTGTATTGCTCGTGCGCTGCTCAAAAAGCCGAAGATTTTGATTTTGGATGACTCGACTTCGGCTGTCGATACCAAGACCGATGCGCTGATTCGCAAGGCATTCCGACAGGAAATTCCGGATACCACCAAGATTATCATCGCACAGCGCATTTCATCCGTAGAAGATGCCGATCAGATCTTTGTCATGGAGGACGGTCAGATTGTTGAGCGCGGTACGCATGACGAGTTGGTAGCACTGGGTGGTATTTACCGCGAAGTATATGATTCCCAGACGAAAAGCAGAGAGGAGGCGTAACCAATGGCAAAGCAGAACAAAAAAAGCAAACGCCCTGCCGTAAAAAAGGGTACATTCGGTCGGCTGTTCCGGTATCTGTTTCAGCACTACGGTCTTCGACTGATTGTCGTTATGATTTGTATTGTCATCAGCGCGGCGGCTTCTGTTGTGGCAACAGTATTTTTGCAGCGTCTGATTGATGAATGTATTGTGCCGGGTATTTCGTCAGGCATGGGAGCGGTACAGAATTTGCTGACGCATATCCTGCTGACCATGATGGCATTTTACATTCTTGGCGTCGTTGCAGCGTTTATTTACAACCGCATTATGGCGACGGTCACACAGGGTACGCTGAAGAATCTGCGTGACGATATGTTTAACGGCATGGAAACGCTGCCGATTAAATACTTTGATACGCATCCGCACGGCGATATTATGAGTACCTATACAAATGATACCGATGCCATTCGTATGCTGATTGGTCAGAGCTTGCCGATGCTTACGCAGTCGGTTCTGTCAGTCCTCGCGATGATTGGCATGATGCTGTATTTCAGTGTATGGCTGACCATTCTCGTATTGATCTTTATCGGCGTTATGCTGACGATTTCTAAGAAGTTTGGCGGTGCCAGTGCCAAGTACATGATGGCACAGCAGCGTTCTCTGGCAACAGAGGAAGGCTTCGTGGAAGAAATCATGAGCGGTCAGAAGGTTGTGCAGGTATTCTGCCATGAGGAAGAGAGCAAGCAGGATTTTGTCAAGCTCAATGAAAAGCTGTTTCGTGACGGCGAAAAGGCAAACCAGTACGGCAATGTGCTCATGCCGATTCTGAACAATTTGGGCAACTTGATGTATGTACTGCTGGCAGTGCTCGGCGGTACACTGGTTGTTTTGCACGCACCGAATGTCAGCTTGACCGGTGTGGACACCATCACGCTTGGCATTATCATTTCTTTCCTCAGCATGACGCGCCAGCTGTCGCAGACCATTGGTCAGGCGTCCATGCAGGTGTCTATGATTGCTATGGGTCTGGCGGGCGCAGGCCGCGTCTTTGAACTGATTGATCAGGTATCCGAAGAAGATGACGGCTATGTGCATCTGGTCAA